>NZ_JBFARO010000049.1:0-57159 GCF_040677125.1 Actinomadura sp. NPDC049382 | reverse complement strand
GCGCCACGAACGCCCGGAGGTCCTTCTGGGCCGCCTCGCACGGGCGCGGGCCGGCGCGGACGCGCTGATCGCGCAGGGCCTGTTCGGCGCGCCGCAGGGGCGCCTGCTGGCGGGCATCGGACGGCACGCGGCGCAGGCCGGCGACGCGGCCCAGAAGGACCTCCGGGCGTTCGTGGCGCTCGGCGTCGCGACACTGTCGCCCCACTTCGACCCGGCCGACGACGCCATGGCGGAGATCTGGCTCGGGGGGCTCGACCGGGAGCACCGGCTCGGCCGGCAGCCGCAGCCCATCGCGCACCGGAACTGACCGGCGCGACCAGGAACCGACGACGGAGGACCATGGAACTCTGCGCCGACGACCACGGCAGGCTGGAACGCGCCAGGCAGCAGATCTACGACGCCCACGGCGACGACCCGAACGTCACCGGGGTCGGCATCGGCTTCCGCCGCCGCGCCGGGGAGTCGACCGGCCGGCCCGCGGTCGTCGTGCTGGTCGGCAAGAAGCGCCGCGAGGCCCTGGTGTCGCGCCGCCGCCTGCTGCCGCGCACCGTCGAGGTCGACGGCACGACCTACGAGGTCGACGTGGAGCAGGCCGGGCCGTTCTCCGCCGGAGCGCAGACGGCCCTCGCGCCGGCGCGGGCGCCGCTCGCGCCGGCGGGGGTGTCGGACCCGATCACGGGCCGGATGCGGCCGCCGCGGCAGGGCGCCAGCATCTCCAACCCCGTCGACGGGACGACGGCCGGCACGCTCGGCCTGTTCGTCATCGACAACACCGACGACACCGTCTGCCTGCTGACCTGCAACCATGTGATCGCGCGCATGGGGCGCGGCAAGGTCGGCGAGCCGATCGTCCAGCCCGGCACCTACGACGGCGGCACGTCGGCGGACGCCATCGCGAAGCTGAAGCGCTGGGCGCCCATCAGCCCGGCGGGCACGCGGGTCGACGGCGCGATCGCGCAGCTGACCGACCAGAGCGCCTACACCCTGGAGGTCGCGAAGGACCTCATGGCGCCCATCTCCGCCACCCATCCGGTCGTCGGCATGGCCGCGGCCGGCGACTCCTTCGGCGGCAACCTGCTGACCCGGATGGACGCCACGCTGGAGGCCCTCAACGTGCGCCTTCCGCTCGGCCAGCGGGCGGCGGTGTCGGAGGCCGGCCTGCCCTGCGCGGGGCCCGTGCTGGGGCTCGCCGACCCCCAGCCGGGGATGAAGATCGAGAAGGTCGGGCGGACGACCGGCTACAGCTCCAGCGAGATCGTCGCGATCGGCGTGCAGGCGGTCGTCAGCACGCCGATCGGGGACATCCCCTACCAGGACATGATCTACACCGAGTTCCTCATCGCGGCCGGCGACTCCGGGTCGATCGTGTTCGCGGGCGGCAACGGCGACACGCACGTGATGCCCGAATCCCAGGCGGAATGCAAGATACTGCCGGTGCTGAGCGATTACTACCGGCTGCCGCTGGTCGAGGACAATCCGATCGCCGACAAGGTGCGCGACGACTTCTTCATGCAGACCATGACCGGAAGGCTGCTGGTCGAACTCACCTACGTGAACTCCGAGGCGCTCATAGACCGGTTGAAGGATCGGCAGGCGCAATCGTCCGAAGTGGTGTACGCGAAACAGTATTACGACAAATATCACGACTTCATGGAGGGCGTGCTCAACGACCCGGATTCCGCGGAGGTCGTCACCCAGGAGCACCTCGACGACGCCGAGGTCGTCATCGGCGGCCTCGCGCAGAGCGGTGTCCTGAAACCGCCCGAGGTGCAGCTCGCCGTCCAGCTGTACCGGCAGTCGCTCGAACCCACGCTCGGGATGACCAGGCGGGAGGTCGTGGCGTACATGAGCAATCCCGCCGTCTACAGCCAGGTCTACGAGGCCGTCGAGGCGACCGACGGCATCGAGTTGAACGCGCCCTTCAAGCAGATGCCGCCGGAGCCGACCTCGTGACCGCCGTCCAGAGCCCGGCCCCCGGCACGGAGGCGGACTACCCCACCCGGGTCCTGGCGCGCGTCGACGAGCTGGCCGCGGGGCTCGGCCCGTCGCTGCGCGGCCCGGTGGCGGCGCTGGCGGCCAACCCGGGCAAGAGCCTGCGCTCGGGCCTGCTCGCGGCCTGCGTGGGCGACGCGCCCGTGGACCCGGTCCGGATGGTCAGGCTGGGCGCGCTGGTGGAGCTCGTCCATCTGGCGTCGCTGATCCACGACGACGTGGTCGACCGGGCGGCGCTGCGGCGCGGGCAGCCGACCGCGCACACGCTCGTCGGCCCCGAACGGGCGTCCCTCGCGGGGCTGGCCGCCTTCGCGCTGGCCGGGACCGAGTCGGCCGAGCTCGGCGCCGGGGTCGACATGCTGGTCAGCCGGACGCTGCGCGAGCTCGCCCACGGCCAGCTGCTGGACATCGAGCGGACCTTCGACACCGCCTATCCGCTCCAGGACTACCTGGAGCTCACCGAGCGCAAGACCGGCGTCCTGTTCCAGATGACCTGCCTGCTGGGCGCGGCCGAGGCCGGCCGCGCCGAATCCGAGGTCGCGGCGCTCGCGCTGTTCGGCCGCGAGTTCGGGATCGCCTTCCAGATGCTGGACGACTGCCTCGACCTCACCCCGGGCGAGCTCGACAAGTCCGTCGGCACCGACCACATGCTGGGCCTCTTCGGCGCGCCCACGCTGGCCGCGCTCGCCGCCGACGACTCGGGTGCCCTGGCCGCGCTCCTGCTGTCGCCGGACTTCACCGCGGGCGACCTGCCGGCCGTGCGCGCGCTCGTCCAGTCGTCCGGCGGCCTCGACCAGGCGATGGCGCTCGCGCACGAGCACCTCGACTGTGCGCGCGCCGCCCTGGACGGCGTCGGCGAGGACGCCAGGACGGCGATCCTCGCCATCCTGGCGAAGGTCGAGGCCCGGCTGTGACGGTCAGGCGCCCAGGTCCCGCTCCAGCCGCGCGAAGGCCGCGGCCGGGTTGAGCCGCCGCGCGTTCCCCAGGACGTCCTCGTCGGTCTGGTCGCCCTGGAGGATGTTCACGACCACCCGCTCGCGCTCGGCGCCCCGCCCGAACAGCCCCTCCTCGTCCAGCCGGCCGAGCGCGCGGAAGCACGCCTCGAACCGCCCGTCGACCTCCGCGTCGAAGGCGTCCCGGTCCTGGTCGTCAAGGCGCTGCCAGGGGTCGCCGCGCTCGTTCAGCAGGTCCAGGACGCCGGCGAAGTGCTCCTCGCCCAGCATGTGGTACGGCGAGTCGGCCGGGCTCCACCGCAGCCCGGCGGCCTGCTCCTCCACCGTCCCGCCGAACTCCGCGACATAGCGCTCCGCGACCCGCAGCAGCCCCTCCTCGGTGCCGCACGTCGGCAGGATGTAGGCCGCGAACACATCGGAGTACAGCGCGAAGCCGTAGAAGGTCTCCCCGCGGTTCCGCTCCCGCGCCTCCAGGAACGCGGCCCGCCCCGCCGTCACCAGCCGGTCCGCCAGCTCGTCGAAGGACATCCTGAGATCATCCGAGCCGGGCGCGCAGGAGGCAGAACTCGTTGCCCTCCGGGTCCTGGAGGACGACCCAGCTCTCCTCCCCGGTCTGCCCGACGTCCGCGTGCCGTGCCCCCGCGGCCAGGAGCCGCTCCAGCTCGGCGTCCTGGTCCCGGTCCGTCGCGTTCACGTCGATGTGCAACCGCAGCTTCCCAGGGGTCGGCGCCTCGCTGCGGCTGAGGACGAGCGTCGGCTGGAGGCCGCCGAACCCCTCCCGCGGACCGATCTCGACGTCGCCGTCCTCCCGGTGGAGCACCACGTACCCGAGGACCTCGCACCAGAACGCGGCGAGCGCCTCGGGGTCCCGGCAGTCGAGCACCAGCTCGCTGATTCGACAGGCCATGCCCACTCCCCTTCATCACGGACCCGTCCATGAAACAGGAGAATGATCAACACCGCACGCTGGGCCCGACGGCGGCTCCCGTCCGGCGGTCACCGCCCGGTCAGGCGGACGACCGGGTACTCGCGCTCGGACTTGCTCTGGTACTTGGCGATGCGCGGCTGCGCCTCGGCGATGCGCCGCCATGCGCGCTCCCGGTCGGCGCCGTCGAGGCGCTGCGGCGTCACCGGGACGGGCTCCCGGCCGGGCAGCTCGATCGTCGCCCGGTCGGGGTTCGCCATCAGGTTGTCGAACCAGTCCGGGTTCCGGCCGCCGCCGCCGGATGCGACGATCAGCCGGGCGTCGCCCTCGTCCGGGAACCACGCCACGGGCGTCTCGCGCGGCTGCCCGCTCCGGCAGCCGATCGTGTTCAGGATCAGTACGTCCATGCCCATGAACGTGCCGCGCCCCTTGCGGACCTTGCGGGCCATGCGCGCGTTCGCGCGGTGCTGCATCCACCGCGACAGCGCCCCCGGCGTCCCGGGCCGGCGCCCGCCGGCCGCCTGACTGCTCTCTGCCATTGGACTACCTCCAGCCCCTCCCTGCCCGGAGAGAGGTCGAGTAAGTGGTGATCTCTATGCCGGTTCACGCTAGGCGCGGCCCGACGGCCGGCGCTTCTCGATTCCTGACCACTCCTGGAGGTGCGGGGCTTGCCCGTGATCTCGGGGTGGGTCACTCTCCTGATATGAGCGTCGATCTCGCGTGAAGGCGGGCGATCCATGGCCAGAGGCGGCTCGCGGCGGTCCGATGAGCAGTCCGGGTACTCGCTGAACTACCAGTGCTCCCCGCCCGAAGGGATCTCCCTCCTCGTGCTGGTCCTGGTGGTGGGGGCGCTGTGCGCGCTCGTCACGCCGGCCATGGACGCGGGCGTGCCGACTTTCTGGCTGACCCTCGCCAGTGCCCTCGCCGGCGCCTTCATCTGGTCCGGACCGGCGCGCCGCGTCGTGCTGACGGACGGCGGCCACCTGCTCGTCACCGGGTTCGGGCAGCATGTCGACGTCGAGGCCCGCAGCATCACCTCGGTCAGCGTCTCCAGACGGGCGCGCCTCGGGTTCGGGTCCGCGGTCGTCCACTGGACCGGCGGGGAGTTCCGGATCTGGCGGAGCATGAGGTTCACACCTGAACCGCGGCACTCCCCATGGTCCTTGAAGCACGTCACCGGGCGCGGGGGCAAGGACTTCGGCGACCTGGTGTACCGCCTCCGCCTGTGCAATCCGGCGCTGGCCATCGAGGGCGTGCGGCCGCCGGCCTGGGCCCTGCCCCCACCGGTGCCCCTGCCCCCGCCGATGCCCATGCCCCCGCCGATGCCCCGGCCCCCGCAGGGGTGATCGTCGCGGCGGTGGGAACGCTCGGTGCCATGCGCATCGACCTCACCGGACGGACCGCCTTCGTGAGCGGCTCCACGCAGGGCATCGGCCGTGCCATCGCCGCCGGGCTGGCACGGTCCGGGGCCACCACAGTGATCAACGGCCGTTCCGAGCGAAGCGTCGAGGAGGCACTGCGGGCGCTCCGCGGCGACCTCCCGGACGCCCGGCTGCACGGCGTCGCCGCCGACGTCGCCACCGCCGAGGGCGCGCGGGCGGTCACCGAGGCGCACCCCGGCGTCGACATCCTGGTCAACAACCTCGGCATCTTCGAGGCGCGCCCCACACTGGAGATCGACGACGCGGAGTGGCGGCGGTACTTCGAGGTCAACGTGCTGTCCGGGATCCGCCTCGCCCGCCTCTACCTGCCCGGCATGGTCGACCGGGGCTGGGGCCGGGTGCAGTTCATCGCCAGCGACTCGGCCGTGGCGATCCCGGCGGAGATGGTGCACTACGGCATGTCGAAGACGGCGCTGCTCGCCGTGTCCCGCGGCTACGCGAAGGCCGTCGCCGGGACGGGCGTCACGGTGAACACAGTGCTGGCCGGCCCGACCCACACCGGCGGCGTCGAGGACTTCGTGGCCGACATGGTCGGCGACGAACTGCCGTGGGACGAGCGGCAGCGCCGCTTCATGGCCGAGCACCGCCCGAACTCGCTGCTGCGGCGGCTCATCGAGCCGGAGGAGATCGCGAACATGGTCGTCTACCTCGGCTCCGAGCACGCGTCCGCCACGACGGGCGGCGCGCTCCGGGTGGACGGCGGCTACGTCGACGCGATCCTGCCCTGACGCGCCGCCCGCCGACCTCCGCAAGGGGGCCGCCGTTGCCTGGTCACCGGTTGAGTAGCCAGAAGCGGGTGCTGGGCCCGCCGTCCGCCGTCCCGCAGGCTTGGGGCCGTATCCGAACCCCAGAGTATTGGAGGACGTGGTGGATCGGTTCCCGGAACTCTTCGAGCCGCTCACGCTCGGCAGCTGGAGGCGCCGAACCGGCTGGTGATGGCGCCGATGACGCGCAGCAGGGCGGCCGGCGGGCGGGTGGACGGCCTGACCGCGCGGTACTACGCCCAGCGGGCCTCCGCCGGGCTGATCGTGACCGAGGCGATCCAGGTCAGCGACATCGGGCAGGGCTACATCCAGACGCCCGGGCTGCACACCGCCGAGCAGGTCGCGGCGTGGCGGCGGGTCACCGAGGCCGTGCACGCCGAGGGCGGGACGATCGTCGCGCAGCTCGTGCACTGCGGCCGGATCGGGCATCCGGTCCTGTACCGCGACGGCGCCGTGCCCGTCGCGCCCTCGGCGGTCCCGTCCGGCGAGCAGCTGTTCACCCCGGACGGCATGCTGGACCATCCGACGCCGCGGGAGATGACCGCCGGCGACATCGCCGCCACCGTCGCCGACTTCGCCGCCGCGGCCCGCAACGCCATGGACGCGGGCTTCGACGAGGTGGAGGTGCACGGCGCGAACGGCTTCCTGCTGCACCAGTTCCTCTGCGACGGCACCAACCGGCGCACGGACGGCTACGGCGGCTCCATCCCGGGCCGGATCCGGTTCGCACGCCGCTGGCCTACCTGCACGTCTTCGAGCTGCTCACCCGCGACGTCACCCGGATCGTCCGGGAGGAGTGGCCGGGGCGGCTCGTCCTGTGCCCGCACCCGACCGCCGACTCCTTCCCCGCCACCCCGGAGACGGGGGCGGCGGCGCTGCGCGAGGGCGTGGCCGACGCCGTGGCGCTGGCGCGGCTCCGGGGTCAGTGGAACGAGATGTCCGGCGCGGCGCGGGCGGCGAGGCGGCGGAGCCGCTCCCAGGCCGGCGTGTCCGGCTCGGCCGAGTACAGCAGGATGCTCAGCCCCGGCTCGTCGGGCAGCAGGACGCGCTGGTAGTCGAGTTCCATGACGCCCACCTCCGGATGGTGCAGGACGAAGCTGCCGTCGCCGGCGGACCACTCCTCCACCCCGTGCTCCAGCCACATCTTCTCGAACTCCGGGCTGAGGTCAGAGGCGCAGCCGGAGGCGGCCGGAGGCGATGGCCTCCGCGACGCGGCGCTCGGTCCCGGCGGCGTCCTCGGCGGAGGTGTCGAGGACGTGGGGCTCCAGTTCGCCGAGGTCGGCGAACTGGTCCCACATCGTCAGGATCGGGTGCCGGTCCACCAGCGCGTCCGGCGCGGTCCGCGCCTGGGCGCGGGCGAGCGCGACGTCGCGCGCCGGGCGCAGGACCGCGTAGTGGACGGGCACCCGCGGGTGGAGCCGTGCCTGCTCGCGGAAGTGGCCGAGCATCCACGGGCCGACGACCCCGTCCACGACCGTGGTGAACCCTCCGGCCGCGTAGGTGAACGCGGCGCCGGCGATGACGTCCATGACGGTCTCGTTCTGCGCGCGGGACGCGGGCTCGTAGGGCGGGATCGCTCCGGCGGCGATGTAGTGCCAGAAGTCGTCGGTGTGCAGGTGGACGGCCTTGGGATGGCGGCGGGCGATCCGCGCCGCGACCGTCGACTTGCCGGCGCCCGGCGGGCCGGTCAGGAGGGTGACGCTGCTGGGCATGCGTCAACCCTAGGGCGGAGCGCGATGGGCTCAGGACCCCAGGACGGCGCACAGGGCGTCCAGGGCGGGCTTGTAGGCGGAGGCGAGGGGCGTGCTGTAGCCGATGATGAAGCCCTGCGGGCGGTCGGCCGGGTCGTGCCAGTGGGCGCGGAGGGGCATGAGGGCGAGGTCGCGGGACGCGGCGCGGTCCATGATCTCGTCTTCGTCGGGGCCGCCCGGCGGGAGCAGGACCAGGGCGTGCAGGCCGGCGGCGATGCCCTGGACGCGGACGTGCGGCACGCGGGCGAGCAGCGTCTCCACCAGCAGGTCGCGGCGGCGCCGGTAGCGGAGCCGGGACGCGCGGACGTGCCGGTCGTAGGCGTGGCCGCCGATGAGGTCGGCGAGGACGAGCTGGGCGAGCGACTGCGTGTGCGCGTCGGCGAGGAGCTTCGCCTCGGCGAAGGGCTCGACGAGGTGCGCGGGCAGCACGAGCCAGGCGAGGCGCAGTGCCGGGGCGAGGGTCTTGGACGCGGTGCCGCCGTAGACGACGTGGTCCGGGGCCATGCCCTGGAGGGCGCCGACGGGCTGCCGGTCGTAGCGGAACTCGCCGTCGTAGTCGTCCTCGACGATGAGCGCGCCGGTGTCGCGGGCCCAGGCGGCGAAGGCGCGGCGGCGGTCCGGGTGGAGGGTCGCGCCGGACGGGTACTGGTGCGCCGGGGTGAGGACGGCCGCGCCGGCCCGGTCGAGGCCCTCGGGGCGGGCGCCCTCGCCGTCCACGGGGAGCGGGACGACGCCGAGCCCGGCGCGGCCGACGATGGCGCGGTGGAAGAAGTGGCCCGGTTCCTCCATCGCGATCGCCGAGGTGCCCGCGTCCCGCAGGACGGCGGCGAGGAGGCCGAGGGCCTGGGCGTACCCGGAGGTGATCACGATCCGGGCGGGGTCGGCCCGGACGCCCCGCGTCCGGCCGAGGTAGCCGGCGAGGGCCGCGCGCAGTTCGGGGCGGCCGCGCGGGTCGCCGAGCGCGTGCGCGCCGGGCGGCGCGGACGCTAGGACCCGGCGCGTCGAGCGCAGCCACGCGGCGGTCGGGAACGCGCTCAGGTCGGGGCGGCCCGGCCGAAGGTCGTGCGCGGGTTCGCGGGGCGCGTCCGGGAGGGCGGGCGCGGAAGCGGGCGCGGCGGCGGTGGCGGCGACCCGGGTCCCCGAGCCGGGGACGGTGACGAGGTGGCCCTCGGCGGTCAGCTGGTCGTAGGCGGCGGTCACGGTGCCGCGCGAGTAGCCGAGCTCGGCGGCGAGGGCGCGGGTGGAGGGCAGCGCGCCGCCCGGCGCGAGGCGGCCCGCCGCGATCGCGGCGCGCAGGGCCCGCTCCAGGCCCGCGCGGCGGCCGCCCGCCGCGTCGACGGCGAGATGGAGATCGACCGAACTGGACCAGTCTTCCGGCATGGGACCGGATCTTAATCCTGGTCCGGTCGGCGCCTAGATTCGCGGGCATGATCCTTTTCGCCCAGCTCAGCGACGTCCATCTCGATCTCGGCGACCGCGCGGCCGCGCGCGCGGCGCGGGTCATGGAGCACCTGGACGGCCTCCCGCTGGACGCCGTCCTCGTCACCGGCGACATCGCCGACCACGGGGAGCCCGCCGAGTACGAGCAGGCCCGCAAGGTGCTGGCGTCCCGGCACCAGGTGCTGGCCTGCCCCGGCAACCACGACGCGCGCGGCCCCTTCCGGGAGGTGCTGCTAGACGAGCCGCCGGGCGACGGCCCCGTCAACCGCGCGCACGAGGTCGCGGGCGCCGTGTTCCTGATGTGCGACTCGACCGTGCCCGGTGAGGCCCACGGCTTCCTGGACGACGAGACGCTCGCCTGGCTCGATGAGAACCTCGCCGGGAACGGCGACGCGCCGGCGTTCGTCTGCTTCCACCACCCGCCCGTCCCGCTCGGCGCCCCGTACGTGGACGAGATCCGCCAGTTCGGCGCGGAGCGCCTGGCCCGGGTCGTCGAGCGCCACCCGCGGGTCGCGGCCGTGCTGTGCGGGCACGCCCACACGGCGGCGGCCACGACCTTCGCGGGGCGGCCCCTGCTCGTCGCGCCCGGGGCGGTGTCGACGCTCGTCGTCCCGCCGCGCGGCGGCGAGGTCGTGGACCTCGCCGCTCCCCCGGGCCTGGCGATCCACCTCCTGGACGACGAGGGGCGCCTGACCACGCACTACCGCACCGTCTAGCGGTGCGTCGTCCAGGTGCGGGTGATCTCCTCGGCGGCGTCGACGACGAGGGTCCGGTAGCGGTCGATGGCCTCGGGGGTGAAGCGGTGCCGGGGCCCGCACACGCTGATGGAGCCGTGCACCTCCCCGTCCGGGCCGAACAGCGGCGCGGCGACCGAGCCGGCGTCGGCCTGCCGCTCGCCGAGGGAGACGGCGACGCCCTCCCGGACCGTCTCGGCGAGTTCGGCGCGCAGCCGGTCCTCGTCGGTGACGGTCCGGTGGGTCATCGCCGCCAGCGGCCGGCCGAGGATCAGCTCCCGGCGCTCCGCGGGCAGGAACGCGAGGATCACCCGGCCCGAGGAGCCGGCGTGCAGCGGGAACCGGCGGCCGACCTCGACCGTCATCTTGACCTCGTGCGGGCTCTCGAACTGGTCGAGGTAGACCCGCTCGTCCCCGACGAGACCGGACAGCGTGGTGGTCTCGCCGGTCGCGTCCCGCAGCCGCCGCAGCACGGGCGCGGCGGCGTTGCGGACGTTGAACCGGCGCAGCGCGCTCACGCCGAGCGCGACGGCGGCGGGGCCGAGGCGGTAGCCCGCCGTGCCCGCCTCCAGCATCTCGCGGGACACCAGCGACTGCAGGATGCGGTACACGACGGCCTTGGAGATGCCCAGCTCGCGGCTGATGGCGGTGACGCCGAGGTACTCGGGGCCGCCGGCGAACAGCAGCAGCACGTCGGCGACCCGCCCGGCGACCTCGGTTCCCCCCGGCGGCGGCGCGGTGGCGGTCTGGTTGGTCACGCCAAGATCCTAGGCTTCAGCGGCCGCGGCGCAGGTAGCGTCCGACGGGGTCGCCGGTCACCGCGCCGTCCTTGTACACGTGGTTGCCGCGCACGAAGGTGTCGGTGACCCGCGCGGTCATCGCGAAGCCCTCGAACGGCGTGTACTCCTGCGTCGACTCGGAGTCGGCGGCGCGGACCGTCCAGTTCGCGTCGGGGTCGACCAGGGCGATGTCGGCGTCGTAGCCCTCGGCGATGGCGCCCTTGTTGACCAGCCCGTAGCGGCGGGCCGGGTTCCAGGACGTGAGCCGGGCGACCTGCTGGAGCGGCAGGCCGCGCTTGAGGCCCTCGCCGACCAGGCCGGGCAGCAGGTACTCGGCGCCGCCGAACCCGGACTTGGCGAGGAAGATGTCGTCGCGGTCGGCGCCGAACTTCATCTCGTCGCGGCAGCAGGCGTGGTCGCTGACGACCCAGTCGACCTCGCCGGCGAGGACGTGCCGCCACAGCGCCTCGACGTCGGCGCGGTCGCGCAGCGGCGGGTTGACCTTGCCGCCGAGGCCGTGCGCGGTGTCGACGTCGGCGAGCAGGTGCCCGATGGTGACCTCGCGGCGGAAGTCGATGTGCGGGAACGCGCCCGCCATGGTGAGGGCGGCCGACAGCGCCTTGTCCGACGACAGGTGCAGCAGGTTGATGTTGGGCAGGCCCGTCTCGTGCGCGAGGTAGGACGCGATGGTGACGGCGAGGCCCTCCGAGTGCGGCGGGCGGGACGCGCTGTAGGCGCGCAGGCCGGTCAGCTTCCCCTCCTGCTCGACCATCTTGGTGTAGGCCGTCATGATCTCGGCGGTCTCGCAGTGCAGCGACAGCGAGATGTGCGGGGCGTAGTCGGCGAGTTGCTCGCGGGCCCGCTGGACGCCGCGCATGACGAACTCGAAGTGCGCGATGTCGTAGCGCTCGTCCGGCGGGGTCATCAGGAAGTCGCTCTGGCTGGACGAGCGGCCGTGCAGCCCGTGGCTCCCGTAGAACATGAAGATCTTGAACGAGGTGACGCCGTGCTCCTCGACGAGGTACGGGATCTCGTCGATGTGCTCGGCCATCATCGGCGCCAGGTGGAAGGCGTAGTCGACGTAGGCGTTGCCCTCCGCGATGCTCAGCACCTCGGGGAAGAACTCCCGGTACGGCCCGCCCTTGTTCAGGTAGTACTGGCCGGTGCGCATGTAGGTCAGCGCCGTGGTGACGCCGCCCTGGGCGCTGGCGCGGCTCTCGGTGCGGGTGTCGGTGCCCAGCTCGTTGTAGATGCCCCAGTGCTGGTGGGCGTCCACGACGCCGGGGAACGCCAGGCGCCCGCCCCCGTCGACGACGGTGGCCGCGTCGTCGTCGGGCAGCCCCGGGGCGACCTGGACGATCGTGCCGTCGTTGACGGCGATGTCCGCGCGCTCCGGCTCGGTGCCGTCGGGGGCGTCGGGGCGGACCACCCGCACGTTCTTCAGCAGCAGTTCGGTCGTGGCCATCGTGTACTCCTCAATTCTCGCGGGTGGTCGTGCGGCGGGCGGTCCGGTCGCGGGCGACGGCGCCGGCCGCCAGGTAGGCGAGCCCGAAGGCGGGCAGCAGGCCGTTGCCGGGCAGGTAGCCGTCGGCGCCGTGGCCGGAGATCCCGGCGGCGGCGCCGCCCGCCGCGTACAGGCCGGGGATCGGCCGGTCGTCGGGGTCGACGACGGCGGCGTCCTCGTTGACGATCAGGCCGCCCTGGGTGTGGAACAGGGCGGGGACGACGCGGACGGCGGCGTAGGGCGCGGCGAGGGGCCGCTCCCAGTGGGTGCGGCCGTGCTCGTCGGGGCGCTCGCCGCGGGCCGCGGCGGCGCTGGCGGCCAGCTCGTCGGCGAGGGCGTCCGGCGGCAGGCCGGTCGCCTTGGCGAGGGCCTCGGCGTCGGCGGCCCGGACGAGGACGCCCGATTCGACGGTGTCGCGGTAGTCCTTGAACCCCTGGCACTGCTCGTGGACCGTCTCGTCCAGCACGATCCAGCCGGTGGCGCCGGGCCGGGCGGCGAGCTCGGCGGCGTACTCGGAGTAGCCGCGGGTCTCGTCGCCGAAGCGGCGCCCGCCGAGGTCCACCATGACCGCGCCGTGGATGATCGTGGCCCAGCCGACGAGGGTGCCGGCGCCGGCGGCGATGGCGCCGTGCCCCTGGTAGGCGTCCAGGAACCCGGTGGCGGCGCCGAGGCCGCCGCCGATGCGCAGCGCGTCGCCGAGCGACTGGTCGCTGCCCTGGTAGAGGGCGCCGGCGATCTCGGGGAGGTGCCGTTCGACGAGGCCGCGGTCGGCGCCGAAGCCGTTGGTGGCGAGCAGCACCGCGCCGGTGGGGATCTCCTCGGTCGTGCCGTCCGGGTACTGGACGACGGCGGCGCGGACCGCCCCGTCCGGGCCGGTCGCCACGCCGGCGAGCTTGGCCGGGACGAGCAGGTCGATGTCCGGGTGCTCGCGGACGCGGCGGGCGAGGTGGTCGATCACGCTCGACCCGTGCCGCCCCGGGACGGAGTGGCAGCGCGTCACGGAGTGCCCGGGGTAGTTGAAGTCGGTGACCAGGGACAGCGGCAGCTCCACCGAGTCGGCGAGCCACTCCACGAGCGGGCCGCTGACCTCGGCCAGGGTGCGGGCGAGCCGGGCGTCGGCGCCGCCCTTGGTCTTGGCCATGATGTCGGCGACGAACTGGTCCGGGGAGTCGTGGACGCCCTCGGCCGCCTGCCAGCGGGAGCCGGCGCCGGGGAACATCGCGGTCGACATCGAGGTGTTGTTGCCGCGCCGGAAGTGCTCGCTCGCCTCCACGACGACCACGCTGAGGCCGAGTTCGGCGGCGCGCAGCGCGCCGGCGAGGCCGCCGCCGGCGCCCGCGATGACGAGGTCGGGTCCGTCGGTCATGCGGCTCCCCCCGCGGTCATGAGCGTCAGGGCGAGGGCCGTCGGGTCGACGACGCGGGCCGCGAACCGGTCCTCGTCGACGTCGACGGCCGAGCAGCCGTTGAGCACCGCGGCGGCGCCGGCGGCGGCGAGCGCGTCCACGGCCTCGCCGAGGGCGGCGTTCCAGGCGGCGGCGTCGGCGACGGCGTCGAAGGGCAGCTCCAGCACCGCGATCCCGGCGACGTACTCGTCCAGGCCGTAGCCCTTGAGGCGGCGGCCCAGCTCCGCGCCGATCGCCTCGTTCCGCACCACCGCACCAAACCGAACATTCATCGCAGAAAGGTGCATACTACTCAGCTTCAGCAGGCCGATCGGCCGTACGCCCCGGTCAGGGCCGGCGCCCGGGCCGGACGGGCCGTCCGGGACGGCCGGGTCGAGCACGCAGTCGGGGAAGGCGAGGTCCCAGCCGTCCCCGGCCCGCGCCAGCGCGGCGGCGACCTCCCGCTCGGAGGCGCGGATCGCCGCCTCGTCGTCCAGCGCGCCGGGCGCCGCCGGGCCGACGTCGCGCAGCTCGACGGTCAGGCCCGGCGGGGCCAGCCGGTCGTAGCGGGCCTGCCGCCGCCGGATCTCCTCCGGCGGCAGATGGATCGGCGTCACGGCCAGGGCGCGCGTCACTTCGGCTCCTTCGTCTCGTCGCCGGCGAGGCCGCGCAGGCGCTCCCCGGCATGGTCCAGGCCCGGCAGCTCGCGGGAGAGCGCCGCCGCCCGGTCGATCAGTTCCTCGCGTCCCGGCAGCCACCGGCGCAGCATGGCCAGGACGTCCCCCTCGTCCAGGGGGCGGTGGTCGGCGTCGCCGACCGGGTTCGGGACCTCGCGGGTCCGGACGGTCCCGTCGTCCAGCTCGACGGTGACGCGGGCGGCGCGCTCGTCCGGCAGCCGCGCGGTCAGGTCGCCCGCCTCGGCCAGCCGGACCCGGCGCGCCAGCGCCCGCAGCTCCGGATCGTCGAGGTCGGCGCCGGGCGCGACCTCGCCGTGCAGCAGCGCGGCGGCGACGGCGAACGGCGTGGAGAACATCGCCGACAGCCGGTTGTCCCACTCCGGCGACGCCAGCCCGGCGCCGAGCGCGTGCGTCTCGACCAGCACGCCGCCGATCCGGGACGGGTCGAGCCCGCCGCGCAGTCCGAGGACCGCGTCGGCGGCCGGATGGGTGAACGAGCAGGACGCGTGCCGCTTGAAGTAGCCGCGCGTGATGTCCCAGCGCTCGCCGAGCCCGCCGGTCAGTTCCGCCGCGTCGAACTCCCCGAGCAGGGTGCCGAGCGACAGCGCGGCGGTGCCGGTGTTGCGGGCGAGCCCGGCCGCCGCCATCCGCGCCGCGGCCAGCCCCGACATGTTGGACGCGCCCATCCAGGCGTCCCGCACCGGGTTCCCGTCCGTCGCCGAGGCGAAGTGCCCGGCGACCGGCAGGCCCGCCCCGGTGTCGATCGCCGCCGCGACGGCGTCCGGGCCGAGGCCGAGCAGCCGCGCGCAGCCGGCGGCGGCGCCCGCGACGCCCCAGCTCCCGTGCGGGTGCGCGCCCGGCCGCAGCCGGGCCGCCCGCCCGAACCGGGACGCCGTCTCATAGGCGGCGAGCAGCGCCGCCGCCGTGTCGGGGCCGGAGGCGTCCCGCTCGGCCGCCAGCGCCAGCACGGCCGGGAAGCCGTGCGCCGCCGGGTGGCCCTTGGCGTACTTGTTGCCCTCGTCCAGCTCCAGGCAGACCAGCGCCACGGCGTTCAGCCAGGCGGCGGCGTCCACCGAGGCGCACCGCCCCGCGCCGATCAGCGGCGCGGGCCCGCCGGGGGCGCCCCACGCCGCCCGCAGCGCCCGCGTCTCCGCCAGCCCGGCGCCGAGCGCGGTCACGCCGATCGCGTCGAGCAGGACCAGGGAGAGCCGGTCGAGCACCTGCACCGGCACGTCCGCGACGTCCAGTCCGGCGACCCACTCCCCCAGCCGGGCCGTCGCGGCCTCCGTGTTCACGTCCATCAAAGCCCCAGGTACGCCTTCCTGACCTCGGCCGACCCGGCCAGCTCCTCGCCCGTCCCGTGCAGCACGGTCGAGCCGCTCTCCAGCACGTAGGCGCGGTCGGCGATGCCGAGGGCCTGCTTGGCGTTCTGCTCCACCAGCAGCACCGCGACGCCGGTGTCGCGGATCCGCTTGACCGCGTCGAGCATCGCCCACGTCAGCTTGGGCGACAGGCCGGTGGACGGCTCGTCCAGCATGAGCAGCTTCGGGCGGGCCATCAGCGCGCGGCCGATCGCGAGCATCTGCTGCTGCCCGCCGCTGAAGGTCTGCGCGACCTGCGTGCGCCGCTCGGCGAGGACGGGGAACAGCTCGAACACCTCGCGCATGGCCGCGTCGACCTCGCCGTGCGGGCGGGTCCAGGCGCCCATCCGCAGGTTCTCCTCGACGGTGAGCGTGCCGAACAGGGCGCGGTCCTCGGGGACGTGCACGAGCCCGTCGCGGACGAGCTGGTCGGGGCGGCGCCCGGCGGTGGGCTCGCCCGCGAACGTGATCGTCCCGGACGTCGGCCGCAGCTGCCCGCACACCGCGCGCAGCGTCGTGGTCTTCCCGGCGCCGTTCGCGCCGACGAGCGCGACGATCTCGCCCTCGCCGAGCGTCAGGTCGATGTCGTGCAGGATCTGCATGCGCCCGTAGCCGGCGCAGAGCCGGTCAAGCCTCAGCATCGCCGGGCTCCTCTCCGAGGTAGGCCTCGATCACGCGGGGGTCGGAGGTGACCTCCTCCGCCGAGCCGGTCGCGAGCACCCGGCCCTGGTCCATGACGAGGACCCGGTCCGACAGCCGCATCACGGCCGCCATGATGTGCTCGATGAACAGCAGCGTCGTGCCGTCCTCCGCGCGCAGCGCGGACAGCAGGTCCAGGACCGGCTCGCGCTCCGACGGGACGAGCCCGGCGAGGACCTCGTCCAGCAGCAGGACCTTCGGCCGCATCGCGAGCGCGCGGGCGAGTTCGAGCCGCTTCAGCCCGGCCGTCGGCAGCTCGGTGGCGTTGCGGTGCGCCCACTGGCCGAGGCCGACGCGCTCCACCACGTCCAGCGACCGCTTCCGCAGCCGGTGCGGCGACGCCCGCCGGTGCTGGGCGGCCAGGCTCACGTTCTCCAGCACGGTCATGCTCCCGAACGGGCGCATGAGCTGGAAGGTGCGGACCATGCCGGCGCGGGCGATGCGGTCCGGCGAGGAGCCGGTGACGTCCCGGTCGCCGAACACGACCTGCCCGGTGTCGGGGGCGAGCGCGCCGCAGATGACGTTGAACAGCGTCGTCTTCCCGGCGCCGTTCGGGCCGATGATGCCGAGGATCTCCCCCTGCTCGACCTGGAACTCCACGTCCGACAGGGCGCGCAGGCCGCGGAAGTCCTTGCCCACTCCGGTCACGTTCAGGATGCTCATCGGCGCCACCTCGCGGCGATCGTGCCGACGATGCCCTTGGGCAGCAGCCGGACGATGAGGATCAGCAGGACCGCGTAGACCGCGACGTCGAGGCCGCTGCGGCCCTGCAGGAAGCTCAGGAAGTCGGGCGGGGTGCGCAGCAGCGTCGCGGTGACGTCCGACAGCGCCCCGAGGATGACCGCGCCGACGATCGGGCCCCAGATGGTGCCGATGCCGCCGATGACCACGGTCGCGATCGCCTGGACCGACACCGACGACCCGAACGCCAGGTCGGGGTTCACGAACAGGTAGTACTGCGTGTAGAAGGCGCCGGCCACCGAGGTGATCGCCGCCGACAGCGCGACCGTGACCAGCTTGTACCGCAGCACGGGCGTGCCGAGGGACGCCGCCGCCAGCTCGTCGTCGCGGATCGCGGTGACGTAGCGGCCCGTCCGCGAATGCAGGAACACGATGCTGACCGCGGCGGCGATCCCGGCGAGGCCGAGCGCGATCCAGAAGTAGGCGGGCGAGTCCGCGGCGAACTGGATCTTCCAGAACGAGGAGCCCTGGATCAGCGGGACGGTGAACCCGACCGCCTTGTTGGTGAACTCGCTCGTCGTGACGATCAGCCGCAGCATCTCGGCGAACGCGAACGTCGCCAGCGCGAAGTAGGCGCCTTGCAGCTTGTAGCGGAACGCGAAGTACCCGATGACGACGGCGACCGCGGCGGCGACCGCCATCCCGGCGAGCATCCCGATCCACGGCGACACGCCGTGCTCGACGAGCAGGTAGGCGCTGGTGTAGGCGCCGAGGCCGAAGAACGCGGCGTGCCCGAAGCTGAACATCCCGCCGAACCCGCTCATCACGTTCCAGCCGATGGCCATCAGCGCGAAGATCAGGATGCGGACGGCGACGGCGCCCTGCGCGGGCGGCAGCACCAGCGGCAGCGGGATCGCGACCAGCAGCAGCACCCCGAGCACGGCGAGCTGCCGGTGGTGCGGGCGCAGCGGCGGCGCCTTCGCCGGCCGGGCGCCGTCCCCGTCCGGGCGGCGGGTGAGGGTGATGCCCGTGTCCGTCATGCCCGTGCCCGTCATGCCCGCCTCCCGAAGAGCCCCTGCGGGCGGAGGAACAGCACGATCACGAAGACGGCGAACACGCCGAGCAGCGAGCTCTGCCCGTCCATGTAGATCGTGGTGAGCTGCTCGACCAGCCCGATCAGCAGCCCGCCGACGAGCGCGCCGGCGACGTTGCCCATGCCGCCGAGCACCACGACGACGAAGGCGGTGATGTTGAACTGCTCGCCGAGCGTCGGCGTGACCGTGACCAGCGGCGCGGCGAGCACCGCCGCGGCGCCGGCGCAGGCCGTCCCGATCGCGAACGTCAGGGTGTGGACGCGCCGGACGTTCACGCCGACCAGCTCGGCGCCCTGCCCGTTGGCGGCGACCGCGCGGATCGCCGTGCCGAACCGGGTGTGGCGCAGCAGCCAGAACAGCACCGCGCCGATCAGGATCGCGCCGAGGAAGGCGTACAGCCGGGCGCCCGACACGACCGCGCCGAACAGGGAGAACTGGAAGTCGCCGGGCAGCGCCACGGTCTTCGGCTCGGCGCCGAAGAACATCAGCAGGCCGTTCTCCAGCAGCAGCGACAGCCCGAGCGTGATGAGGAGCTGGTTCTCCAGCGACGCGCCGCCCGTCCCGCCGAGCAGGCCGCGGTGCACGGCGGCGCCGAGCAGGAACAGCGCGGGCACCGCCACGAGCAGCGTCAGGTACGGGTGGACGCCGGTGCCCTGCACGACGCCGAACGCGATGAACATCGCGATGGCCAGCAGCGCGCCGTGCGCGAAGTTGACGATGTCCAGCACGCCGAAGATCAGCGTGAGGCCCATCGCGATGAGCCCGTAGAGCCCGCCCATCAGCAGGCCGGTCACCACCGACTGCCAGACGACCAGGCCGCTGCCGGACTTGATCAGGGCGACCGCGATCGCGACCGCCACCACGCCGCCGGTGACGGCGGCGCGCTTGAGGACGGCCCCCGTCCCGTCGCCGCCCAGCAGCGGGCGGCGCCGGGCGGCGGGGGCGGGAGGGGACTGCGCCTTGGTTCCGATGTTGCTCATGACCGCCACGTCACCGAGTAGTTGGGCTTGGATTCGGCCTTCTCCACGGGATAGACCTGCTTGACCTGGCCGCCCTGGACCTGCATGAGGACGGGCAGCGCGGTCTTGTTGTCGCCGTTGGGAGCGAAGGAGATCGGGCCGGTGCCGACCGTGAGGGGCTCGACGGCGGAGGACGCGATCGCGTCGCGCACCTTCTCCGCGTCGGTGGAGCCGGCGCGCTCCACCGCCTGCGCGATCACCTGGACCGCGTCGTAGGCGAGGACGGCGCCGGTGCGCATGGGGGCGCCGTAGCGGCGCTGGTACTCCTCCCGCAGCTTCGCGGTCTGCGGGTTCTTGGCGTCGAAGTGGTAGTTGGTGCTGAAGATCCGCTCGGCGACGGCTCCGGCGTCGGAGACGAACTTCGGCTGGTCGTAGGCGCCGTTGGAGACGCCCCAGACCGCGTTCAGGTCCGGTTTCACCGCGGCGATCGCCTTGGCGGCGAGCAGGCTGTCGCGGTAGTAGCCGGCGACGGCGAGGACGTCCGCGCCGGACGCCTTGACCTGCGTGACCTGCGCGGTGAGGTCGGAGACCGTGAGCGCGTCGTAGCTGATGTTCGGGCCGACCTGGATGCCGAGCTTCTTCGCCGCCGCGGTGAACGCCTCGGCGGCGCCGCTGCCGAAGTCGGTCTGCTCGTGCAGGAAGGCGACCTTCCTGACCGGCTTGCCCGCCTGGTCGGAGACCTCCTTGAGGTAGCGGGCGGCGGCGCCGGCGATGGCCGCGCTGCCGGGCTGCACCCGGAAGGAGTACCGGTAGCCGCTGGCGAAGATCGCGTCGGAGGCGGTGACGTCCATCACGAACGGCACCCGGTTGCGCTCGGCGACGACGGCCGCGTTCGTGCTGACGGCGCTCTGGTAGGTGCCGACGAAGCCGACCGCGCCCTCGGAGATCAGCCGCTGGGCCTCACTCTGCCCGACCTCCGCCTTGCCCTGGGTGTCGCCGGTGGCGAGTTCGACCTTGCGGCCGCCGAGGGACTTGATGCCGCCGGCGGCGTTGATCGCCTCGACCGCCAGCTGCGCGCCGCGGCGCATCTGCTGGCCGTCGACCGCGTTGGCGCCGCTGACCGGATGCAGCGCGCCGATCTTGACCGGGCCCCGGTCGCGCCCGGCGGCCACTCCGGCCGCGCCGGACGGCGCCGAGCCGCCGCAACCGGCCGCGGCGGCCAGAACCGCGCAGGCGCCGAGCCCGGCGGCGAGCTTACGAGCCCACATTCACCTCTCCCGCCCTCTCTGCCCGGTGATCGTTCCGCCAGGAGGAACACCAGGTCGCTGATGCGTCATCGTGGCACCCGTCACGCCATCCGGTCAATATCTGGGTGAAACTTGACGTAACTCACCATGCAGTGCCAACTTGTGAAGTCCGGGGCGCCCGCGCGAACCGGCCGAGCCATCCATCTTCGTTTCTCTAAGCGGAACGATCGTCCGTGAAGGCGGTACCGTTCATGACCGACGCGCTGTCCGGAGTCCGGGTCCTCGACACGGCCACGCTGTTCGCCGGCCCGCTCGCCGCGACACTGCTCGGCGACTTCGGGGCCGAGGTCATCAAGATCGAGCACCCGAAGGGCGACCCGGTGCGCAGCCACGGCGCGCAGCGCGAAGGCGTCGGGCTCTGGTGGAAGATGCTCGGCCGCAACAAGAAGGCGATGACGCTCTACCTCGGCGCGCCCGAGGGCCAGGAGCTGTTCCGCCGGCTGGTCGCCGACGCCGACGTGGTGATCGAGAACTTCCGGCCGGGGACACTGGAGCGCTGGGGTCTAGGGTACGACGAGCTGAAGCGCATCAATCCAGGTCTCGTGCTGGCCCGCGTCACCGGGTTCGGGCAGACGGGCCCCTACTCCAAGCGCCCCGGGTTCGGCACGCTCGCCGAGGCGATGAGCGGGTTCGCCGCGATCACCGGCGAGCCGGACGGCCCGCCGACCCTGCCGCCGTTCGGCCTCGCCGACGGGATCGCCGCGCTCACCACCGCGTTCGCGGTCATGACGGCGCTGCGGGCGCGGGAGGCGACCGGCGAGGGCCAGGTCGTCGACCTCGCCATCATCGAGCCGATCCTGACCCTGCTCGGCCCGCAGATCATCACCTACGACCAGCTCGGCGAGCTGCAGGCCCGCACCGGCAACCGGTCGCACAACAACGCGCCGCGCAACACCTACCGCACCCGCGACGGCAGCTGGGTCGCGATCTCCACCAGCGCCCAGTCGATCGCCGAGCGGGTGATGCGGCTGGTCGGCCGGCCCGAGCTGATCGACGAGCCGTGGTTCGCGACCGGCGCCGAGCGCGCCAAGCACGCCGACGTGCTGGACGAGGCCGTCGGCTCGTGGATCGCCGAGCGCGACCGCGACGAGGTCGTCAAGGCGTTCGAGGACGCCCAGGCCGCCGTCGCCCCCATCTACAACGCCGCCGACGTCATGGCCGACCCCCAGTTCCAGGCGCTCGGCACCATCGCGACCGTCCCCGACGACGAGCTCGGCCCGGTGAAGATGCAGAACGTCCTGTTCCGGCTGTCGCGGACGCCGGGCCGGATCGAGTCGGCCGGGCCGCCGCTCGGCGCGCACACCGCCGAGATCCTCGCCCGCTACGGGGTGGACGAGGCCGCGCTGGCCGAGCTGCGCGGCAAGGGCGTGGTCAAGTGACGCTGCGGTCCTGGCTGTACGTGCCCGGCGACCGGCCGGACCGGATCGGCAAGGCCCTCGCGGCCGGCGCCGACGCGGTGATCCTCGACCTGGAGGACGCGGTCGCGCCGGCCGCCAAGCAGGACGCGCGCCGCAACGTGCTCGACGCCCTCGCCGCCGGGAACACCGCCTACGTGCGGATCAACGCGCCCGGCACGCCCGACGGCGCCGACGACATCGCCCTGCTCGCGACCGCGCCCGCCGCGCTCGCCGGGGTCCGCGTGCCCAAGTGCGAGGACCCCGGCGAGCTGCGCCGCGTCGCCGACGCGCTCGGCGTGCCGGTGTTCCCGATCCTGGAGTCGGCGCTCGGCGTGGAGAACGCCCTGCTGCTCGCGACCGCGCACCCGCTGGTCGCCGGGATCTCGCTCGGCGAGGCCGACCTCGCCGCCGACCTGCGCGCGGGCGGCGAGGCCCTCGCCTGGCCGCGCTCGCGGGTCGTGGTCGCCGCCCGCGCGGCCGGGCTGCCGTCCCCGGCGCAGAGCGTGTGGACCGCCGTCCGCGACCTGGACGGGCTGCGCGCCGACACCCTCGCGGGCCGCCGGGCCGGGTTCTTCGGCCGGTCGGTGATCCACCCCGCGCAGCTCCCCGTCGTCCACGAGGCGTGCGTCCCCGACCCGGACGACGTCGCGTGGGCGCGCGACCTCATGAGCCAGCTCACCGAACGCGCCGCGACAGGCGGCGGCGCCGCATGGATCGACTCCGCCGGCCGGTTCGTGGACAAGGCCGTCGTCGAGCGCGCCGCCTGGCTGCTCGACGCCGCCGCGTCCGCCGAGTCCGCCGCCCGGCCCGTCAAGGAAGGCCAGAAATGACCACGCAGGACCCGCTGCTCGCGGCCGTCGCCGGGGGCGTCCGGCTGATCGAGCTTGGCCAGCCGTTCTTCACCGGCATGCCCTGCTCCCCCAACCACCCCGGGTTCCGGATGACGCTGATCCGGCGGCACGGCGACATGGAGCGCCCGGACGGCGGCTCCGCCGCCAACGAGATCATCGTGACCGGCGGCCACGTCGGCACGCACATCGACGCGCTCTCCCACGTCAGCCACAACGGCGAGCTGCACGGCGGGATCTCCGCCGCCGACGCCCAGCGCGGCGGCGCCTTCACCAGCCACGGGGCGGAGAACCTGCCCGGCCTGCTGCGCCGCGGCGTCCTGCTGGACGTCGCCGCCGTGCACGACGTGCCGACGCTGCCGCCCGGCTACGGCATCACCGTCGAGGACCTGGAGCTGGCCGCCGAGCGCGCCGGCGCCGAGCCCGGCGAGGGCGACGTGGCGCTGATCCGCACCGGCTGGGCCCGCAACTTCGGCGACACGACCGCCTACCTCGGCAAGGAGACCGGCGTCCCCGGCGCGACCCCGGCGGCCGCGCAGTGGCTGGCGGAGCGGCGGATCGCCGCGACCGGCGCCGACACGACCGCCTACGAGCAGATCCCGGAGGGCGCGGGGCACGCGGTGCTGCCGGTCCACCGGATCCTGCTGGTCGAGTCGGGGATCTTCATCCTGGAGCACCTGAACCTGGAGGCGCTCGCCGAGGCCGGGCTGCACGAGTTCGTGTTCGTGCTCGCCCCGCTGCGGATCAAGGGCGGCACCGGCTCCCCCGTCCGCCCGCTCGCGGCGGTGTCGGCATGACCGCCGAGACCCCCGTCCAGCGGCTCGCCGGGCTCGCCGCCGCCACCGCCGCGGGCGGCCTGCCGCCGGAGCTGCGCGACGACGCCGCCCGCCGCGTCCTGGACGTCCTCGGCAACAGCCTCGCCGCCACCGCGGAGCAGCCCGCGCGGGCCGTCGGGGAACTCGTCGGCGAATGGGGCGGCGCGGGCCGCGCCACCGCGATCGGCACCGGGACGCGGCTGCCCGAGCCGAGCGCCGCGCTGCTGAACGGCACGCTCGCCCACTCCCTGGACTTCGACGACACGCACCTGCCGTCCGTCCTGCACCCGTCGGCGTCGGTGGTGCCCGCCGCGCTCGCGGTGGCCGAGGCCCGGGGGGCGTCCGGCGCCGCGCTGCTGGACGCGGTCGGCGTCGGCGTGGAGATCACCGTGCGGCTCGGCATGGCCGGGTACGACCGCGACCTCGGCAACTCGGTGTTCTTCGAGCGCGGGCAGCACGCCACCGCGATCTGCGGGGCGGTCGGCGCCGCCGCGTCCGCGGCGATGCTGTCCGGGCTGGACGCCGCGGGCGTCGCGCACGCGATGGGCATCGCCGCGAGCATGGGCTCGGGGATCCTGGAGGCCAACCGCACCGGCGGCACCGTCAAGCGGATCCACTGCGGCTGGGCGGCGCACGCCGCCGTCACCGCCGCCGGACTGGCCCGCACCGGAATCACCGGCCCGCCGACCGTCCTCGAAGGGCGGTTCGGGTTCCTCCAGGCGTTCTGCGGCGACCAGGTCGACCTGGACGCCCTGACCTCCGGCCTGGGCGAGCACTGGGAGCTGCCCGGGATCTTCTTCAAGCCCTACCCCTGCAACCACTTCACCCACGCGGGCATCGACGCCGCGCTGCGGCTGCGCGAGCGGGGCCTGGACCCGGCCGCCGTCGAGTCGATCGAGCTGGGCGCGCCGACGCCGGTGCTCCGCACGATCGGCGAGCCGCACGAGGACAAGATCCGCCCGAAGTCGGGGTACCACGCCGCGTTCTCCGGCCCCTACACCGTCGCGGCGGCGCTGCTCGGCGGCGGCGGGCTCGGCGTCTTCCACGAGGACTTCACCGACGCGGCCGCCGCCGACCCGGACCGGCTCGCGCTGGCGGCGAAGGTCCGCTGCGTCCCCGACGCCCGCTGCGACGAGATCTTCCCGCACCAGTTCCCGGCCGTGCTGCGGGTCCGCACCCGCGCCGGGGACCTGCTGGAGGAGCGGGTGGACGTCAACCGGGGCGGTCCCGGCAACCCGCTGTCGGCGGAGGAGCTGGCGACGAAGTTCCGGCTGAACGCCTCCCGGCGCGTCACCGGAGAGCGGGCCGAGCAGATCACGTCCCTCACCTACGGCCTCGCCGGGGTCGAGGACCTGAGCGGCCTCACGTCACTGCTGGGGTAGCCCGCGCCATAGGGTCGGGGCCATGAGACATCTCGGCATCCTGGCCCACAGCGCGGAGGGTGCGGCGCTGTGCTTCCGGACCTTCTGCCACGAGGGGTTCCGCGAGCTCGGCCCCGACGACCACCCCGACGTGACGCTCGACCTGATCGCGCTGGCCCGCAGCATGCCCGGCTGGGACGCCGGCGACCACGACGCGGTCAGGAAGGTGCTGGCCGAGAGCGCCCGCCGCCTCGCGGCGGCGGGCGCCGACTTCTTCGTCTGCCCCGACAACACCGCGCACATGGCGCTGGAGCGCCCCGGCGACGACCTGGCCCTGCCCGGCCTGCACATCGCCGGGGTCGTCGCGGACCGGGCCGCCGCCGACGGCCGCGCCCGCGTCGGCGTGCTCGGCACCCGCTACACGATGGACGGCCCCGTCTACCCGCGCGAGCTGGCCGCGCGCGGCATCGCCGCCGAGGTCCCCGAGCCCGCCGACCGGGAGACCGTCCACCGGATCATCTTCGACGAGCTGGTCAACGGGGTGATCACCGAGGAGTCGCGCGACGCGTACGTGCGGATCATCGGCCGGTTGGCCGAGCGCGGCTGCGACGCGGTCGCGCTGGTGTGCACCGAGATCCCGCTGCTGGTCACCCCGGACGTCTCGCCGCTGCCCACGCTCGACTCCACCCGCCTGCTCGCCCGCGCCGCCTTCGAGACGGCCGTCGGCCGCCGCCCCCTGCCCACCTGGCGCGGCGGACGCTTCGACGAGCGCTGAAACGTGGCGGACCTAGGCTGAGCGTGGAGAGGGGGCCACATGGACTTCAGGGAGCTGCACCACGGCGACCGCCCGCTGGTGCTGCCGAACGCCTGGGACTTCGCGAGCGGTGCCGCGCTGGTCGAGGCGGGCTTCCCGGCGGTCGGGACGACGAGCCTCGGCGTCGCCGCGGCGGCCGGCAAGCCCGACGCCGCCGGGGACACGCGCGCCGAGACGCTGGCGCTCGCCCGCGTCCTGTCCCGGCTGCCGGTGCCGGTCACCGTCGACATCGAGGGCGGGTTCTCGGGCCGTGCCGCGGACGTGGCCGAGCTGGTCACCGAGCTGGCCTCGTTCGGGATCGCCGGGATCAACCTGGAGGACGGCCGCCCCGACGGGACGCTCGTGCCGCTCGACCACCAGACGACGGTGATCTCCGCCGTGAAGCGGGCCGCGCCGCAGGTGTTCCTCAACGCCCGCACCGACACGTTCTGGCTCGGCGACCCCGACCGCGACGAGACCCTGCGGCGGGCGCGCGCGTACGCGGAGGCGGGCGCGGACGGGATCTTCGTCCCGGGGATCGTGGACGACGCCGACATCTCCGCCGTGCTGGAGACGGTGGAGCTGCCCCTCAACGTCCTGTACCTGCCGGGCAAGACCGAGTACGAGCGGCTCGCCCGGCTGGGCGTGCACCGCGTCAGCACCGGGTCGCTGCCGTTCCGGAAGGCGCTCCAGGCCGCGGTGACCGCGGCCCTCGGCGTCACCGGGGCGGACGCGGCGGGCCGCCCGCCCTCGTACGGGGACGTCCAGCGCCTGGTCGGCGGGTGACGACCGGGGTCAGTGGCCGGTGATCCGGTCGGCGAGGCGCGCGAGCGCGGACGTCCCCGCCGCGCTCGACGCCGACTCGCGGGCGTCCGCCGCCCGGTAGAGGGCGTACATCGCGTGGACGCCCAGCCAGCGCAGGGGCTCGGGCTCCCAGCGGCGGACGCGCCGGTCCACCCATGGCAGCGCGGTCAGCGCCGTGTCCTCGCGCAGCAGCAGGTCGCGGAGGGTGCGGCCGGCGAGGTTGGCGGTGGCGACGCCGTGCCCGGTGTAGCCGCCCGCGTGGCCGAGGCCCGTCGCGTGGTCGAGGACGGCCGTCGCGCACCAGTCGCGGGGGACGCCGAGGACGCCCGACCACGCGTGGTCGACCCGCGCCTCGCCGGCGACGGCGGGGAACATCGCGGTCAGCATCCGCCAGAGGGCGTCGACCGTGGCGGGCGCGGTACGCCCGCCGTCGTCCACGCGGGAGCCGTAGCGGTAGGGGCGGCCCCGGCCGCCGAAGGCGATCCGGTCGTCGGCGGTGCGCTGCGCGTACATGTAGTAGTGCGCCATGTCGCCGAGCAGTTCCCGGCGCTGCCAGCCGATCGCCTCCCACACCGCGGCCGGCAGCGGCGTCGTGACGATCATGGAGCTGTTCATCGGGAGCCAGTCGCGGCGGTGGCCGGGCAGCCCGGCGGTGAAGCCCTCGGTGGCGCGCAGCACGTACTCGGCGGCGACCGTGCCGTACGGGGTGACGGCCGAGGCGGCGCCGCCGCGCCGCGCCGCGATCCGGACGACCGGCGTCCCCTCGTAGACCTCCACGCCGAGGCGGCGGACCGCCGCCGCGAGGCCGCGCGCGAGGGCGGCGGGCTGGACGCGGGCGCCGTGCGGGCTCCACGCCGCCCCGGTCGCGCCCGCGACGCGGAGCCGGTCGTCGCGCTCGGCGGCGGGCAGCGGGACGAGGTCGCCGTCCGCCCAGCCCCAGGCGCGGGCCTCGTCGACCATGGCGGCGAGCCGGGCGCGCTGGGCGGCGCCGCGGGCGACGTGCAGCACCCCGCCCTTCACCAGCCCGGCGTCGACGCCCTCCGCCGCGGCGACCCGGACGACCTCGTCCACCGCCTCGAACATGGCGCGCTGGAGCGCGATCGCGGCGGGGCGGCCGTGCCGGGCGGCGTAGCGCTCCCGGGACCCGGCGATCTCGCCCAGCACCCAGCCGCCGTTGCGGCCGGACGCGCCGAAACCGGCGAACTCGCGCTCCAGCACGACGATCCGCAGCCCCGGACGGGCGCGCTTGAGGTAGTAGGCGGTCCAGAGGCCGGTGTAGCCGGCGCCGACGACGCAGACGTCGGCGGTGCGCGGGCCGGGGAGGCGGGGGCCGGGGGCGGGCCGCCCGGCGGCCCGGTACCAGAAGGAGACGCCGCCGTTGGCGAAGCCGGGGGCGAGGGGCGCCCGGCCCGTGCTTGAGCTCATGCGCTCATAGTGCTGAATTCCGCAGCGAAATCAAGAGCGCGCAACGGAATCTATGTGATGGCGTCCACGATTCGACTGGATCCGATCCAGCGGGAGCGGTCCGCGGCGAAGTAGGCGGCGCCGTCGGGGCCGGCCGGGCCGTCCCGCCACCGCCGCATCCCGAGCTGGAACGCGATCTCCGCGGACGCCGGGTTGGCCGGGTCGATCTCGGCGGTGACCCGGTGCACGCCGACCACCTCGAACGCGTAGTCGAGCACCGCGCGGGACGCCTCGGCCGCCAGGCCCCGGCCCCAGTGGTCCGGTTCCAGGCTGTAGAGGATCTCGACGTCCACGCCGTGGCCGAGCGGGCCCTCGTGGTGGCTGAGCCCCGCCACGCCGATCAGCGGATCGCCGGGAGCGGCGCCGGGCAGCGTCTCCGGCAGGGCGTCCGGCCCGGACGCGGCGGCCGGGCGCAGCGCCCACAGCCCGTACCCCTCGGTCGCGAAGTCCCGCTCGCTCGCCTCGATGATCTCGCTGACCTGGACGGGGGTGACCGTCCGGTCGTCGAAGAGGTGGCGCCGGACGCGCGGCCCCGTCCAGTGCGTCAGCAGCGCGCGGTGGTCGCGCATCGACACCGGATGCAGCACCAGCCGCACCGTGCGCAGCACCTCGCTCATGCCCCGGCACCGCCCGGGCCCGGCCCCGCCGGGTCGCCGGCCGGCCACGCGGGCGGCTCCTCGCCGTCCGGGACGCCCACCCGGAACGCGCGGAGCTGCAGGGCGAGCGCCTGGTAGTAGCCGACGAGGGCGACCAGCTCGACGACGGCGGCGCGGCCGAGCGTCGCGACCGCCTCGGTGTAGACGGCGTCGGCGAGGTCGCCCTCGGCGGCGAGCTGCCGGGCCGCCTCGTGCACGACGCGCTCGCGGACGTCGCCGAGCATCGGCGCGCGGCCCTCGCGCAGCGCGTCCAGCTCCGCGTCGGTGAGCCCGTGCCGGCGGCCGATCCGCTCGTGCGCGTACCACTCGTAGTCGGACCGGGCGTGCGCGGCGACGACCAGCGTGGCGATCTCCCGCTCGCGCTTGGTGAACGCCGTCCGGAACCGCAGCGCGGCGCCGAGGTCCTGCAGGGGCAGCCCCACGGACGGGCTGTAGAGCATCGCGTTGAAGGGGCCGTGCAGCCGCCCGATGTCGTCGGCCAGGCCGAACGGCGGGGTCCGTCCGGCGGCGCGGGGACCGCCCGTCACCGCCTCGTACACGGCCCGCTGCTCGTCGCTGAGGGAACCGGGGAGCAGCAGCGGCAGCCTGGTCGCGGAGGGGCCGCGCCGCGGTCGATCGTTGACGTCCTCACCGCTCACGGGGTCGATCACTTACCGCACGCTAGGCGGTCGGGGCGGGCGGCTCAACCCCTGGTCCGCAATGTGGAACCCCGGGCACACGGTGACGTGGCGGTCGCGTGACACGCGCCCGCACACCCCGGGCGCCGGCACGCCCCGGCGCTGGGAGGATGGCCGGGTGAGCGGCATCTACGACGACCCCTGGGCCTACGAGCTGGCGTGCTCGTTCCGCGACGTGGCGGCCGAGGCGGACGTCCTGCTCGGCTGGTGCGCCGGGCTCGGCGCGCGCCCCGCGACCGTGCTGGAGCTGGCCGCCGGGCCCGCCGAGCACGCCCGCGAGTTCGCGCGCCGCGGGCTGGCCGCGACGGCGCTCGACCTGAACCCGGCGATGTGCGCCTACGCCGCCCGGGAGGCCGAGCGAGCCGGGGTGGAGCTGGAGGTCGTCCAGGACGACATGACCCGCTTCGACCTCGGCCGCGGCTTCGACCTCGTGGTCACCATGCTGGACTCCACGTCCCACCTGATGACGCTGGACGCGTTCGTCGCGCACCTGCGCCGCGCCGCCGCGCACCTGTCCCCCGGCGGCCTGTACGTGGTGGAGATGTCGCACCCCCGCGACCGGCTGGGCGACGAGCCGAGCGTCAGCACCGGCTGGACGGTCGAGCGCGGCGGCGTGCGCGCGAGCGTCCGCTGGGGCGAGCCCGGCGACCGGCTCGACCCGGTCACCCAGATCGCCGACGACCACGTCACGATGACGATCACGGACGGGGACGGCACGCGGGTGATCCGCGACGTCGTCCCGTACCGGTTCTGGACGGCGACCGAGCTGGACGCCGCGATCCGCCTCGCGGGCGGGCTCGACACCGTCGCGCGGTACGGCGACTTCGGGGCCGGCGAGGACGCGGTGGCCATCACCGACCCCGAGGCGTGGCGCATGATCACGATCCTGCGCCGCGCGCCCGGCGCCTAGGGCGCGGGGGCCCAGCCCGGCATCGGGTAGGACGCGAGGAGCTCCCGGACCTGCCCGGCGACCCGCTCGGCGACGGTCTCGTCCTGCTTGGCGACGCCCTGCACGACCTCGTCGATCCACGCGGCGACCAGCGGCATCTGCTCGGCGCCGAGCCCCCGCGTGGTGATCGCGGCCGTGCCGATCCGCAGCCCGGACGGGTCGAACGGCTTGCGCGGGTCGAACGGCACGGCGTTGTAGTTCAGCTCGATCCCGGCGCGGTCGAGGGCCTGCGCGGCGGGCTTGCCCGCGACGCCCTTGTTCGTGAGGTCGATCAGGATCAGATGGTTGTCGGTGCCGCCCGAGACCAGGTCGTAGCCGCGGTCGGCCAGCGCCGCCGCCAGCACCTGCGCGTTCGCGACGATCTGCCGCGCGTACGCGGGGAAGTCCGGCTGCGCCGCCTCCTTCAGCGCGACGGCGATCGCCGCGGTCGTGTGGTCGTGCGGGCCGCCCTGCAGCCCCGGGAACACCGCCTTGTCGACCGCCTTCGCGTGCTCGGCGGTCGACAGGATCATGGCGCCGCGCGGGCCGCGCAGCGTCTTGTGCGTGGTCGTGGTGACGACGTCCGCGTGCCCGATCGGGGACGGGTGGGCGCCGCCCGCGATCAGCCCGGCGATGTGCGCCACGTCCGCGGCGAGCACCGCGCCGGCCTCGCGGGCGATCTCCGCGAACGCCGGGAAGTCGATCGTCCGCGGGATCGCGGTGCCGCCGCACCAGATCAGCTTCGGCCGCTCCTTGAGCGCGAGGTCGCGGACCTGGTCCATGTCGACCCGCCCGGTGTCGGCGCGCACCTCGTACCGGACGGGGCGGAACCACTTGCCGGTGGCCGACACCGACCAGCCGTGCGTGAGGTGCCCGCCCATCGGCAGCGACAGCCCCATCACCGGGTCGCCGGGCTCCAGGAACGCCATGTAGACGGCGAGGTTGGCGGGCGAGCCCGAGTACGGCTGGACGTTGGCGTGCTCGGCGCCGAACAGCTCCTTCGCCCGCCGGATCGCCAGCAGCTCGATCGGGTCGACGTTCTGCTGGCCCTCGTAGTACCGCTTGCCGGCGTAGCCCTCGGAGTACTTGTTCGTCAGGACGGACCCGGTGGCCTCCAGCACCGCCGGCGACACGTAGTTCTCGGACGCGATCAGCCGGAGCTTCTCGTACTGGCGGCGGGCCTCGGCCTCCACCAGCCCGGCGATCTCCGGGTCCTCGGCGGACAGGTGGGATACGGACGGTACGTGCATCGTGAGCCTCCGCGCTGCTCGCGCCGGGACCTCGGGCGCCCGGCGAACGGGACCCGTACACCCAGGCGCGCGGTGTGCGGACTAGTTTCGCTCCCCGGTGGTCGTCTCCACCTTCACTGCGCCAGTCACGTGCACGCCATCATAACGGGCCGCCCGCGGCCGGGCCGGGACGGAGACGACGAACAGCCCGCCGAGCAGGAGCAGCGACCCGGCGGCGACCGGCGCCGACAGCCGCTCCCCCAGCACGGCGACGGCGAGGGCGGCGGCCACGAGCGGTTCGGCGAGGCTCAGCGTCCCGGCGGTCGCGGCGGCCACCCGGCCGAGGCCGGTGACGAAGAACATGTACGCGGCCGCCGTCGCGGCGATCCCGAGCCAGCCGACCAGCACCGCCGACCGGGGCGCGGCGAGGGCCGGCAGCTCCGCCAGGGTCCAGGGCAGCAGCGCCGCTCCCCCGGCGAGCAGGGTCACCGACACGGCGGCGGCCATCCCCGCGTCCCGTCCGGTGAGGACCTTGGCCGACACCGTGTAGACGCCGAAGCACGTCCCGGCGGCGAGGCTCAGCAGCACCCCGACCGGGTCGACGTGGACGGCCGGCCCGGGGACCATCAGCAGCGCGACGCCGCCGACCGCGCACCCCGTCCCCGCCCACCACCGGCGGCTCAGCCGCGTCCGCAGCACGAGCCGCTCGCACAGCCCGGTGGAGACCGGCGCCAGCCCGAACACCACGGCGGTCGCGACGGCGGCGCCGGTGCGGTCGACCGCGCTGAAGAACGCCGCCTGGAACGTCCCGGTGGCGGCGGAGGCCGCCGCGAGCGGCGCCCACGTCCGCCGGGTCAGCGTGCGGAACGCGCGCCGGTCCAGCGCGAGCACCAGCAGGGCCAGGACCAGCCCGCCGGACATGATCCGCGCCCCGCCGACGGCGACCGGGGCCGCGTCCGGCGCGGCCAGCACCTGCGCGGGCCCGACCGTCCCCCAGAGCACCCCGGCGGCCAGTACCAGCAGCGGCCCCGACACATCGTTTCGTCGGTCCATGAGACCGAACCTAGAAGGACATGCGGGAATGAAGTCTGCATAGCAGTCACACGTTCGGACTAGCTGCCCTCACCCGGTGATAATTCGCCTCGCGGCAGGCAAAGCATCGCTCAGCTGTAGGACGTTCGGCTCTCGCGCGTGCCCGCCGCCGGAAGTTCGGACTGCTCCACCGGCTGCACGTAGTCGTAGACCACCGTGGTGCGGACGTCCACGAACTCCTTGCGGCGCGCCAGCCGGTCCAGCACGAAGTCGCGCAGGTAGGCGGTGCTCGGCACCGCCACATGGACCAGCAGGTCCTCGTTGCCGGTCACGACGAAGACCCCGACGGCCTCGGGCATCGCGGCCATGCCGTCGCGCGCCGACTCGATCGCCTCCCGCGACTGCGGCCGGATCCGGATCGAGATCAGCGCCTGCACCCCGCGGCCGAGCCGCTCGAAGTCGACGGCGGCGTGGAACCCGGTGAGGACGCCCCGCGCCCGCAGCGCCCGCGTCCGCTCCAGCGCCGTGGACGGCGCGATCCCCACCGCCTCGGCCAGTTCCCGGTTGGTCTGCCGCCCGTCCCGCTGCAACCGCCGCAGGATCGCCTGATCGACCGCGTCCACCGGTGCCCCTCCCGATTCCTCCGCCGATGCCGAACTCCCGTTGCGCGAACCACGCCCGGAGGCCCCGTCCTCCGAAGATTATTCGACGGAGAGCCGCGCCTCCAGACCGTCCAGCAGGCAGTCGAGCGCGAAGCCGAACCGGCGCTCGGACTCGCGTCCGGCGTCGACCTCCCCCGCGGCGGACATCCGGGCGCCCAGCAGCGGATGCTCGTCCGCGACCCGGCTCAGGTACTCCGCGGCCCGCTCGCGCCACCGCGCGGCGCCGCCGGCCGGCTCCAGCGCGGCCCGCCAGGACGTCTCCGCCACCACGGCGCCGAGGACGTGGTCGGTGACGGCGGACAGCGCGGCGTCCAGGTCGGGCCCGGTGAACCCGGCGCCGGCCAGGATCGTGAGCCCGGCCTCGCTGAGCGCCAGCGCGTTCGGGCCGAGGGAGGGCCGGCCGGACAGTCCGGACAGCACCCAGGGGTGGCGCAGCAGCATCGCGCGCTGCGTCCGGGCCAGGGTGCCCAGCGCGTTGCGCCAGTCCCCAGAGGGCTCGGCGCCGCCGCCCGCACGGACCTCCGCGAGCGTCTCCCCGAGGACCTCGTCCAGGGCCAATTCCAGCAGTTCGTCCTTGGTGTCGACGTACCAGTACAGCGAGCCCGCCGTCACGCCCAGCTCGGACGCCACCCGCCGCATGGAGAGCCCGCGCACGCCGTCCGCGTCGAGGATGCCGACCGCCTGGGCGACGATCCGCGCGCGGCTGAGCCGCCGGTCGCGCGACGGACGCTCGGGGCGCAGCCAGACGGAGGGCGAGTCGGTGGGCATGCCCCCACCCTAGCCCCGGGCTGCACGTCGTTCAGCTTCCCTTATACAGTGTTCAGTAACTCTGAACACCGTTCAATGGAGCGCTGATGGTGGCGGACGTGCACGCGACAGTGTGGGACGAGACGGGCGGGACGGGGCCGCGCGCGCTGCTCGTCCACGGCTCCACGGCCTGGGGCGACGACCCCCTTCTCGGCTTCGCGGCGCAGCGGCCCCTGGCCGGGCACGGCTTCCGCGTCCTCGCGGTGGACCGCCGCGGCCACGGCCGCAGCGCCGGCACGGGCTCGGCGGAGTACGCGAGCGACTACCGGGCCGACGCCGCCGACATCGCCGGGCTGATGGGCGACGGCGCCCATCTCGTCGGGCACTCCTACGGCGCCGTCGGCGTCATGCTGGCCGCCGCACGCCGCCCGGAGGCGGTGCTGTCGCTGGCGCTGATCGAGCCCGGCTCGTACCAGGCGGCGGCGGACGACCCGGTCGTGGCCGCCGCGCTGCGCGCCAACCGGGAGGCCATCGCGAACGTCCCCGCGGACGTGACCGCCGGCGACTACCTGAGGGCCGCCGCCGACTCGGCCGGGATGCCGCCGCTGGAGCCGACCCCGGAACGGCTGCGGGCGGCCGGCGCGGCGCTCCGCGAACGGCTGTGCTGGGAGGCGCCGATCCCGGTCGCCGAACTCGCCGCGGCGCCGTGGCCGAAGCTCGTACTGTCGGGGACCTGGGAGAGCGCGCCCGCCCTCTACCGGGAGCGGGGCGGCGCACCGCTGATGGCGTGCGCCCGCGTCACGGCCGAGCGGATCGGGGCGCGGCTCGTGCGCATCCCGGGCGCGGCGCACTACCCGCACGTGGAGCGGCCTGACGCGGTGAACGCGGCGCTCCGCGCCCTGTGGACGTCCTAGGGCGGCGCGGGGACGCGAACGGCCCGGCCCCTTCCGGGGAGCCGGGCCGGATGACGCCGGTGCGGTGCGCGTGCGGCTAGCGGGCCGCGGCCTCCATGGCCTGCTTCACGGCGGCGCGCTTCTCGCGGAGCTTGGCGAGCGCCTCCTCCAGGATGGCCTCGCCGTCCTCGTCGCTCCGGCGCTCCTTCACGTACGCCAGGTGCGTCTTGTAGGGCTCGGTCTTCGGCGGCGCCGGGGGGTTCTCCGCGTCCTGGCCGGCGGGGAACCCGCAGCGCGGGCAGTCCCACGTCTCGGGGACCGCGACGTCCGTCGCGAAGCTGGGGCGGGTCTCGTGCCGGTTGGCGCAGTAGAAGGTCACCCAGACACGGGGGGCGGCGTCGCCGCGCTCCGCCTCTCCCATCGGACCGGCCCCGACGCGGCTGCCCCGAATCGCGTTGCCACTACCCACGGAATACTCCTCGCTCGGTGTTCCGCCGCCGTCCGTGACCTCCTGGGACGGCGGCGGCGATCGCAAATGTCAGACGGGTGGCTCAGCCGACGCCCTTGTGCTTGAACAGCAGCCCCAGCACGACGATCGAGGCGAACCACAGCACCCCGACGCCGACCGTCAGCCGGTCGAGGTTGCGCTCGACCACGGACGACCCGCCCAGGGACGACGACACCCCGCCGCCGAACATGTCCGACAGCCCGCCGCCCTTGCCCTTGTGCATCAGGACGAGGACCACCATCAGCAGGCTCGTGACGATGAGCACGATGGACGTTGCGATGATCACGATTCTTCAGCGCCTTTGTCTGTAGGTCGGGGACGGAGGGTCGAGCCGGGCGGTTTACCCGTCAGCTACGAAGGGTACGACGAACTACCCGCTGGTTCGGCAAGAACCCCCAGTTCACGCAGAATTGATCAGTTTTGATCAGACGGGGAGATCCCGGTACCGGCAGATCTTGACGAATTCTCCCGGGTCCAGGCTGGCACCACCGACCAAGGCGCCGTCCACGTCGTCCTGCGCCATGAGCTTGGCCACGTTGCCGCTCTTGACCGAACCGCCGTACAGGATACGCACCTCGTCGGCCAATCCGCCGTCGTACAGCTCGGCGAGCCGCGTTCTGATCGCGGCGCAGACCTCCTGCGCGTCCTGCGGGGTGGCGACCTCGCCGGTGCCGATCGCCCAGACCGGCTCGTAGGCGATCACGGTGCGCCGCACCTGGTCGGCGGGGATCTTCTCCAGCCCGCCGTCCAGCTGGGTCAGGCAGTGGCGGACGTGCTCGCCGGCCTTGCGGACCTCCAGGCCCTCCCCGATGCACAGGATCGGGGTGATGTCGGCGGCGAGCGCGGCCTTGGCCTTGGCGTTGACGACCGCGTCGTCCTCGGCGTGGAACTGGCGGCGCTCGGAGTGCCCGACGACGGCGTAGTCGCAGCCGAGCTTGGCGAGCATCGACGCGGCGATCTCGCCGGTGTAGGCGCCGGAGGCGTGCTGGGAGACGTCCTGGGCGCCGTACTGGATGGCGAGCCGGTCGGCGTCCACGAGCGTCTGCACCGACCGGATCGCCGTGAACGGCGGGATCACGGCGATGTCGACGGCGTCGTAGTCGGCGTCCTTGAGCGCGAACGCCATCTTCTGGACGAGCGCGATCGCCTCGAGGTGGTTGTTGTTCATCTTCCAGTTGCCCGCCATGAGCGGCTTGCGGCCGCTCTGCTTGCCGGAAGAAGAGGTCGCGGGGGCCATCGGTCAGTCCTCCAGGGCCTGCAGGCCGGGCAGCGTCTTGCCCTCGAGGTATTCGAGGCTGGCGCCGCCGCCGGTCGAGATGTGGGAGAAGGCGGCCTCGTCGAAGCCGAGTTGCCGGACGGCCGCGGCCGAGTCGCCGCCGCCGACCACGGTGAACGCGCCGGAGTCGATGAGGCCCTGCGCGACGGCGCGGGTGCCGTGCGAGTACGGCTCCATCTCGAACACGCCCATGGGGCCGTTCCAGAACACCGTCCGGGCGTCGGCGAGGCGCGCGGCGAACAGCTTGCCGGACTCGGGGCCGATGTCGAGGCCGAGCCGGTCGGCGGGGATCGCGTCGGCGGCGACCACGGCGTGGTCGGCGTCGGCGGCGAACGCGGTGGCCGCGACGATGTCGACGGGCAGCACGAACTCGACGCCCGCCTCCTCGGCCCGCCGCAGGTACGCGCGCACGGTGTCGAGCTGGTCCTCTTCGAGGAGGCTCTTGCCGACCTCGTGGCCCTGGGCCTTGAGGAAGGTGAAGACCATGCCGCCGCCGATCAGGATGCGGTCGGCCTTGCCGAGCAGGTTGTCGATCACGCCGAGCTTGTCGGACACCTTGGAGCCGCCGAGCGCGACCGCGTAGGGGCGGGCGACGTCCTCGGTGAGCTTCCTGAGCACCTCGACCTCGGCGGCGATCAGCCCGCCGGCGGCGTGCGGGAGCCGCCGCGGCACGTCGTACACCGACGCGTGCCTGCGGTGCACCGCGCCGAACCCGTCGCCGACGTAGATCTCGGCGAGGGCGGCCAGCCGGTCGGCGAAGGCGCCGCGCTCGGCGTCGTCCTTGCTGGTCTCGCCCGGCTCGAAGCGCAGGTTCTCCAGCAGCGCGACGCCGCCGTCCGCGAGGCCCTCGGCCGCGGCGCGGGCGGAGTCGCCGACGACGTCGGACGCGAACGCCACGTCCGCGCCGAGCAGCTCGCCCAGCCGCGCCGCGACGGGGGCGAGCGAGAACTCGGGCTTGACCTCGCCCTTGGGCCGGCCGAGGTGGGCGCAGACGATGACCTTGGCGCCCCGGGCCCGCAGCGCCTCGATCGTCGGCAGGCTGGCCCGGATCCGCCCGTCGTCGGTGATGGCGCCGTCCTTCAGCGGGACGTTGAGGTCCGCGCGGACGAGCACCTTCCTCCCGGCGACGTCGAGATCGTCAATGGTGCGCATCGGGATGCGATGTCCTTCCGTACACGGCCGCGCCGTGGCCGCGCGCCCCCTCCCGGGCGCGCCGCGGCCACGGCGGCGACGGCTTCGGTTACAGCTGCGAGCCGACGAGCTTGACGAGGTCGACGAGGCGGTTGGAGTAGCCCCACTCGTTGTCGTACCAGCCGACGACCTTCACCTGGTCGCCGATGACCTTGGTCAGCCCGGAGTCGAAGATGCAGGACGCCGGGTCGGTGACGATGTCGCTGGAGACGATCGGGTCCTCGGTGTAGGTGAGGTAGCCCTTCAGCGCGCCCTCGGTGGCGGCCTTCTTGAACGCCTCGTTGACCTCCTCGACCGTGACGTCGCGGGACACGGTGACGGTCAGGTCGGTGGCGGAGCCGGTCGGCACCGGGACGCGCAGGGCGTAGCCGTCCAGCTTGCCCTTCAGCTCGGGCAGCACGAGGCCGATGGCCTTGGCGGCGCCGGTGGAGGTCGGCACGACGTTCAGCGCGGCGGCGCGGGCGCGGCGCAGGTCCTTGTGCGGCGCGTCCTGCAGGTTCTGGTCCTGCGTGTAGGCGTGCACCGTCGTCATCAGGCCCTTCTCGATGACGAAGTTGTCGTGCAGCACCTTGGCCAGCGGGGCCAGGCAGTTGGTGGTGCAGGACGCGTTGGAGATCACGGTGTGCTGCGCCGGGTCGTACTTGTCATCGTTCACGCCCAGCACGACCGTGACGTCCTCGTTCTTGGCCGGGGCGGAGATGATCACCTTCTTCGCGCCGTTGTCGGCGTGCACCTTGGCCTTGGTGGCGTCGGTGAAGAAACCGGTCGACTCCACGACGATGTCGGCGCCGACATCGCTCCACTTCAGGTTGGCGGGGTCGCGCTCGGCGAACGCCTTGATCGCCTTGCCGCCCACGACGATCTCGTCGGCGGTGGCGCGCACGTCCTCGGGGAAACGGCCGAGAATGCTGTCGTACTTGAGCAACTGGGCGAGCGTGGCGTTGTCGGTCAGGTCGTTGACCGCCACGATCTCGATGTCGGCCCCGCTCGCCTTGACAGCGCGGTAGAAGTTGCGGCCGATCCGGCCGAACCCGTTGATGCCTACTCGGATGGTCACGGAACGGCTCTCCCTCACGTCGTATCGCCCGGCATGAACCCGGACTGTCAACTACGGTGATTCCGGGGTTCTCCCCCGCCCTCGACCCTATCCAATGACTCGCGGGTAGCCCGACACCGGTGGTGTGGGTTTTCACGGGTGAGTCCGCCGTCCCCCGGCCGGGGGATTTCTCCGCCCGCACCCCAGCTCACGGCATTCGTCGATCATCACTACACTCGCCCACCATGTGGCGCGCGTGCTCTGCTCTGGTGATCGGCCTGCTGCTCGCGTGCGCGGCGCCGCCCGCGGCGGCGGCCCCGCTGGAGCGCGCCAAGCCGGTGAGCCGCGTCGACCACCTCGCCGCCGAGCTGCGCCGCGACCCGGTGTACGTGACCGACCACGCGCCGCGGGCGCTGCCGCCGGACGCCGCCCAGCGGATCAAGAAGGCGGTCGCCCGCCTCGGCGTGCCCGTCTACACCGCGGTGACCCCGGCCTACCTCGTCGACCGCTACTCGACCGACGACCTGGTCCCGCTCCTGCACGACAGCCTCGGCAAACCGGGCGTCTACATCGTCGCCGACCCGGCCCAGACGTCGCTCTCGGCCGTCCAGTACGGCGGGGCGACGCTCCCGGTGAAGGACGCGATGCGCGCCGCGATGTACGAGCTGCCCAACGACGCGGGCGCGGTCGCGGCGATCGAGCGGTTCGTGGAGATCGCCCTGTCCGGGCAGGCCAAGGAGCGGTACGAGAACGCGGGCCCGCGCCCGAAGTCCAAGGTCCGCATCGCCCTGGACGCCCGCGAGCGCTCCGAGCGCGAGGCGGCCCGCGCGGAGCGCAACGCCTTCGCCACCGGGACGGCCCTCAGCGGCGTCCCCCTCCTGCTCCTCCTGCTGTGGCTGCGATGGCGGCGCCACAGCAGGCGCCCGGCAGTGAACGCGAAGAAGGCCGGAAAGCAAGGGAAGCGCCGGTGAACACCGTCATCCGGATCCTCGCCCTCGCGGCCGCGCTGCTGGCCGTCCCGCTCCTCACCGCGCCCGCCGCCGCGAGCGAACCCATCCCCGCGTACGCGCAGCACCGGCTGGACCGGGTGGCCGCGGCCCTCGCCAAGGACCCCCTCTTCATCGACCCCGACATGGTCTCGGCGCTCGACGAGGCCGGACGCGCCCGCGTCCGCGCGGCCATGAAGTCGGCGGCGGACGCGCTCGGCGCGCCCGTCTACGTGGTGGTGATCCCGAACAAGTCCGAGTCGGAGAGCCAGGGCAGGGACGACGTCTTCCTGCACGGGATCCACGACCGGCTCCGCCGCGACGGCCTCTACGTCCTGGTCAACTCGTCCGCGTGGTTCGAGGAGAAGGCGTTCGGCGTGCCGCGCCGGCTGTACGCCATCGACGACGACCGCGCGCAGCGCCCCGCCGACTCCGAGCGCCGCTTCGCCGACCTGGCCGACCGCCTCGCCACCCGGCTGCGGATCATCCAGGACGCCCCGTCCCGCACCCCGGAGACCCCGCGCCTCTACACCACGCCGGACCCGTTCGGGCAGGAGCACACGCTGCGGACGGTCGAGCCCGAGACCAAGCCCCCCTTCCTCACCGGCCTGCTACTCGCCGGCCCGTTCGCCGCGCTCGTGCTCTACGGCGCCGGCGCGGGCGCCGCCGCCTACCGCCGCCACCGCCGCAGGCCCCGCGCCCCCGCGGCCGTCGGGGCCGTCGAGAGCCATGCCAACGCGCCCGCCGACCCCTCCGTGAAATGGCTGCGCCGCACGGGCGCCAAGGAACTGGAGCGCCTGCGGGGCCTGCTCCCCGCCGCCGCGGAGGGCAACCACGGCCGCGAGTACGCGGTGTCGGCCTACGACGTCGCGCAGATCCTCTACGACGACGCCGCCGAGGACCCCGAACGCGCGCTCGACCTCGCCGGAGCGATCGTGCTGGCCCGCCAGGGCCGGGCGGCACTGGCGGGCAAGACCGCGACACCCACGCCACCGTGCTTCATCAACCCGCTGCACGGCCCGTCCTCGCAGCGCCGCAAGGTGCAACTGGGCGACGCCCGCGCCAGGCGCCGCCCCGTCTGCTCGACGTGCGCCAGCAAGAGCACAGCGGCCCTGGCCGAACGGACGCTGAAGGTCCCCGGCCCCAGCGGTCGACGCCCGCACTACGCCGTCCCCGGGGTCTGGAAGGACACCGGTTTCGGGGCCGACGGCGACCTGATCCCCCGCATCCAGGAGTATCTCGGTGTCGAGTGAACCGTCCCCGGGCGAGCGGCTCGCCGCGGCGCTGCGGCGCTCCCCCGTCTACGTCGACCCCTCGCTGGCGTCCGCGCTGCCGCAGGCCGACCGCGACCGGCTCATCGCCAAGTTCCGCAAGCTGCCCGTACCGGTGTTCGTCGTCCTCGTCCCGCTGGTCAAGGGCGGCACCTGGAGCGACGACGACCAGCTCGCGACGGTCGTGCACGCGAAACTCGGCCGGGACGGCGTCTACATCACCTTCAGCGACATCGGCGACGACCTGCGCGCCAAGGAGTTCGGCGGCGACCACCAGGCCCGCTACGCCGCCTGGGCGGTGTCCTTCGACCGCGCCTACGACGACGCGTCCGTCGCGGACCGCCTCAACCGGATCGCCGACCTCATGCTGTCGGGCGACGCGAAGAAGGAGTACGACCGCCAGTCCGCGCTGATCCAGAAACGCGCCAACCAGCGACGCTCCGAACAGGGCCTCCGCACGGACGACGACGGCTCCTCCGCGCTCCCCCTCGCACTGGGCGGCGCCGGGATCGCGGCGGCCGGGGTGGCGGGCCTGCTCCTGTGGCGCCGCCGCCGCATGGCCTCGGTCCGCCGTGACGACAGCGCGCTGCTCCTACCCCGCACGGTCTTCTCCACGGCGAAGCGCGCCAGCGAGGACCAGCTCCGCGAGCAGGCGTCCCATGAGGTCATCGCGTTCGGCGAGCTCCTCGACACCACCGACGTGCGGGTGTCCGGGGAGCGGACCGGCGAGCTGATGACCCGGGCGCTGGACGCCTACCAGGCGGCCGGCAAGACCCTGGACCGGGCGCGCGGCGTCCCCGACCTGGCGGGCGTGCTCGTCCTGGTCGACCAGGGCCGCGACGCGCTCGCGTCCGCCCGGGCCGTCGCCGCCGGGAAGCCGGAGATCCCCCCGAGCCCGCTCTGCTTCTTCAACCCGCTGCACGGCGACGCGGGCTCCCGCATCGACTGGCGCCCCATCGGCTCCCGCCGCCGCCTCCGCGTCCACGCCTGCCGCGACTGCGCCCGCGCCGCCCGCGCGAAGGAGACCCCGGACATCCTCATGGACCGCCGGGACGGCCGCGACGTCCCCTACTTCGAGGCCGACCCGTCCAAGAGCGTCTGGGCCGAAACCGGCTACGGCCACCTGAGAGAAGACCTGGTCCCCCGAATCCTCAGAGGCGACCACACCCCCCGCTGACGCCCCAGGCCCCACACTGCGCGAGGATCGCCTGCGCCGTTGAAGGAGCCTTGTGCCACAACCTCAGCCCCGGCACGGGTCGGGCGGCCGGAGGGCGCCCCAGCGCCCGGAGGCCGCCCGACCCGCCGAGCCGGGCGACCGCAGCGACACGACGCAGACCCGCACGGTCACAAGAACCGAAACCGTGGCGTGAGGATCGACCGGCTCGCAACGGGGGTTCCAGGGGGTCGCCCCCCAGGGAAAACACAGCCCCCCTGGGTAAACAGCGCTACCCCAGCATGTCCGCCGTGAGGTTGGCCTCGGTGCCGGGGATGCCCTGGTCGGTGGCGCGTTTGTCGGCCATGGCGAGGAGGCGGCGGATGCGGCCGGCGATGGCGTCCTTGGTGAGGGGCGGGTCGGCGAGCTGGCCGAGTTCCTCCAGGGACGCCTGCTTGTGCTCCAGGCGGAGGCGGCCGGCCTTGACGAGGTGGTCGGGGGCGTCGTCGCCGAGGATCTCCAGGGCGCGGGCGACGCGGGCGCCGGCGGCGACGGCGGCGCGGGCGGAGCGGCGCAGGTTCGCGTCGTCGAAGTTCGCGAGGCGGTTGGCGGTGGCGCGGACCTCGCGGCGCATGCGGCGCTCCTCCCAGGCGAGGACGCTGTCGTGCGCGCCGAGCCGGGTGAGCAGGGCGCTGATCGCGTCGCCGTCGCGGACGACGACGCGGTCGACGCCGCGGACCTCGCGGGCCTTGGCGTGGATCTTGAGCCGGCGGGCGGCGCCGACGAGGGCGAGCGCGGCCTCGGGGCCGGGGCAGGTCACCTCCAGCGACATGGAGCGGCCGGGCTCGGTGAGGGAGCCGTGGGCGAGGAAGGCGCCGCGCCAGGCCGACTCGGCGTCGCAGGCCGCCCCCGCGACCACGTGCCGGGGCAGGCCGCGGACGGGCCGGCCGTTGTTGTCGATGAGCCCGGTCTGCCGGGCGAGCGACTCGCCGTCCCGGAACACGCGGACGACGTAGCGGTTGCCCTTGCGCAGCCCGCTGGGCGCGAGCACGACGACCTCGGAGGTGTGCCCGAACACCTCCGCGATGTCCTTGATCAGGCGCCGTGCCGCGACGCCGGTGTCGATCTCGGCCTCGATCACGATCCGCCCGCTGACCAGGTGCAGGCCGCCCGCGAACCGCAGCAGCGTCGAGACCTCGGCCTTGCGGCAGCACGGCTTCATGACCGTGAGCCTGCTCAGCTCGTCCTTGACCACACCGGTCATCGCCATCTGATGAACCCTCCCCCTATCGGACTCCCAGCAGTGTGGCCGATGCCGACCACGCGGGATGTCACTCGCTGAAAATCTGTACCAAGGCTTGGGCCAGCCGGGCGGGTTCATGACGCGGCGAGCCGTCGTCGGCGGCGACGTCGGCGAGGACCAGCCGCCCCCCGAGCGCCTGGACGGCCTTGTCGAGCGCGGCCGGGTCGTCAACCACGCCGCCGTCGGCGAGGACGACGTCGACCCGCAGGTCCGGCGCGTGCGCCTGCAGGACCTCCAGGTGGGTTTGCGGCGAGAAGTCGTCGGTCTCGCCGGGCTGCGGCGCGAGGTTCAGCGCGACGACGCGGCGGGCGCGGGCGGTGGTGAGGGCCCGGGCCAGCGCGGGCACCTTGAGGTGCGGCAGGACGCTGGTGAACCAGGAGCCGGGGCCGAACACGATCCAGTCGGCGTCCTCGACGGCGGCGAGCGCCTCGGGGCACGCGGGCGGGTCGGCGGGCACGAGCGAGATGCCGAGCACGCTGCCGGGCGTCTTCGCGCACGCCACCTGCCCTTTGACGCGGGTGACCTCGCCGGGGCGGGCCGGGTCGGCGCCGCGGACCTCGGCGACGATGTCCATCGGGACGGCCGCCATCGGCAGCACGCGGCCGTGCGCGCCGAGCAGCCGGCCGACCCAGTCGAGGCCCGCGACGGTGGAGCCGGCGGTCCCGGCGCCGCCGAGCAGCTCCCACAGCGCGACGATCAGCAGGTTGCCGACGGCGTGGTCCTTCAGGTCGCCCTCACTGCCGAACCGGTGCTGGACGACGTCCCGCCAGGTCTGGCCCCATTCGTCATCGCCGCAGAGGGCGGCGAGCGCCATCCGCAGGTCGCCGGGCGGCAGCACGCCCAGTTCGCGGCGGAGCCGCCCGCTGGAGCCGCCGTCGTCGGCGACGGTGACGACGGCCGTCAGCCGGTCGGTGACGCGGCGCAGCGCCGACAGGGAGGCGTACAGGCCGTGGCCGCCGCCGAGCGCGACGACCTTCGGGCCCTCCGTCGAGCCAGAAGGCTTCACCGTGCCGTTTCTCTCCTCGTCCGGGACCCGCGGGTGCTCATTCGCGGCCGAGGTCACGGTGGGCGACCTGCACCTCGATGCCCTCGTCCCGCAGCCGGGCGGCGATCTGTTCCGCCATGGCCACACTACGGTGTTTTCCACCGGTGCATCCCACGGCGAGCGTCACGTAGTGCTTGCCCTCGCGCTCGTAGCCGTCGGCGAGGAGCCGCAGGACCTCGGAATAGGCGTCCAGGAACTCCTTGGCGCCGCGCTGCCCGAGCACGTAGTCGCGGACGGCGGTGTCGCGGCCGGTCTTCGGGCGCAGCTCCGGCACCCAGTGCGGGTTCGGCAGGAACCGGCAGTCGACGACGAGGTCGGCGTCGACCGGCAGGCCGTACTTGTAGCCGAACGACACCACGGTGGCGCGCAGGCTGGACTCGCCGGTGTCGTTGCCGAAGAACCCGATGATCTTGTTGCGCAGCTCGTGCACGTTGAGCCCGCTGGTGTCGATCACCAGGTCGGCCTCGGCGCGCACCTCGCGGACCAGCTCCCGCTCGCGGGCGATGCCGTCGACCAGCCGGCCGTCGCCCTGCAGCGGGTGCGGGCGGCGGACGCTCTCGAACCGGCGCACCAGGTCGGCGTCGCCGGCCTCCAGGAACACCACCCGGGGGTGGACGCCGCGCGCCTCCAGCTCGGCGATCGAGGAGTGCAGGTCCGCGGTGAAGGCGCGGCTGCGCACGTCCACCACGACCGCGATGCGGGGCACCGCGTCCTTCACCCGGCCGCCGAGGTCGGCCATCGTGGCGAGCAGCCCCGGCGGCAGGTTGTCGACCACGTACCAGTCGAGGTCCTCCAGGGACTTGGCCGCGGTGCTGCGGCCCGCCCCCGACATGCCGGTCACGATCACGATGTCCGGGATCTTCGTCTCGCTGGTCATCCCCGTCTCCCCCTGTGCTCCCCGTCGCCCGTGCCGCCCGCCGCCTCGCGCGCCGGGACGGTACCGCCGTGCAGCGCCGCGACGATGCTCTCGGCGCTGCGCATGCCGATCCCCGGGACCTCGGCGACCTGCTCGGGCGTCGCGTCCTTCAGCCGCTTGAGCGAGCCGAAGTGCTTCAGCAGCGCCGCGCGCCGCGCCGGGCCCAGACCCGGAACGTTATCGAGTTCGCTGGCCGTCATGGACTTGGACCGCCGCTGCCGGTGGAAGGTGATGGCGAAACGGTGCGCCTCGTCGCGTACCCGCTGGACGAGGAACATGCCCTCGCTGTTGCGCGGCAGGATCACCGGATCGGCCTCGCCGGGCAGCCACAGCTCCTCCAGCCGCTTGGCGATGCCGCACACCGCGATGTCGTCCACGCCCAGCTCGTCGAGGGCGCGCTGCGCGGCGGCGACCTGCGGCGGGCCGCCGTCGACGATCACCAGGTTGGGCGGGTAGGCGAACTTGCGCGGCCGGCCGGTCTCGGGATCGATCGGCTGGTGCGCGCCCTCCTCCTCGGGATCGCCCAGGTGGTCCAGCTCGCCCATCTTCTCGCTCTCGGCGAGGTAGCGGCGGAACCGGCGGCTGATCACCTCGTGGATGGAGCGGACGTCGTCCTGCCCCTCGACGGCCTTGATCGTGAACCGGCGGTACTCGCTCTTGCGGGCCAGGCCGTCCTCGAACACGACCATGGACGCGACCACGTTCGTGCCCTGCAGGTTCGACACGTCGTAGCACTCGATGCGCAGCGGCGCCTCGTCCAGCTCCAGGGCGTCCTGGATCTCCTGGAGGGCGCGGCTGCGGGTGGTGAGGTCGGACGCGCGGCGCGTCTTGTGCTGCTTCAGCGCCTCGTGGGCGTTGCGGGCCACCGTCTCCAGCAGGGCCTTCTTGTCGCCGCGCTGCGGGACGCGCAGCCGCACCGGGCCGTCGCGCTGCTCCGACAGCAGCTCGGCCATGGCGTCCGCGTCGGGCGGCAGCGCCGGGACGAGCACCTCCCGGGGCACCGACTCGATCTCGCCGTAGATCTGGATGAGGAAGTTCTCCACCAGGTCGGCGGTGGTGACCTCCTCGACCTTGTCGACCACCCAGCCGCGCTGCCCCCGGATGCGGCCGCCGCGCACGTAGAACACCTGGACGGCCGCCTCCAGCTCGTCCTCGGCGAAGGCGATCATGTCGCAGTCGGTGCTGTCGGGCAGCACGACGGCCTGCTTCTCCAGCGCCCGCTCCAGCGCGCGGATGTCGTCGCGGAGCCGGGCGGCGCGCTCGTACTCCTGGGACGCGGCGGCCTCGCGCATGTCGCGTTCGAGGCGGCGGGTGAACCGGGAGGTGTTGCCCGCCATGAAGTCGCAGAAGTCCTCGGCGAGCAGGCGGTGCTCGGCCGGCGAGACGCGGCCGACGCACGGCGCGGAGCACTTGCCGATGTAGCCGAGCAGGCAGGGCCGGTCGAGCTGGTGCTGCCGCTTGAACACGCCGGCGCTGCACGTCCGGACGGGGAACACGCGCAGCAGCTGGTCGACCGTCTCCCGGATCGCCCACGCGTGCGAGTACGGCCCGAAGTAGCGCACGCCCTTGCGTTTCGCGCCGCGCATCACCATCACCCTCGGGAAGTCCTCGTTCAGGGTGACGGCGAGGTACGGATAGGACTTGTCGTCCCGGTAGCGGACGTTGAACCGGGGGTCGAACTCCTTGATCCAGGAGTACTCCAGCTGGAGGGCCTCGACCTCGGTGCCGACGACCGTCCAGTCGACCCGGGCGGCGGTCCGCACCATGGTCTGCGTGCGCGGGTGCAGCGCCGAGAAGTCGGCGAAGTAGGAGTTCAGCCGCGAGCGCAGGCTCTTCGCCTTGCCCACGTAGATGACCCGGCCGTGCTCGTCGCGGAAGCGGTACACCCCCGGGGACTCCGGGATGGAGCCGGGTGCGGGTCGGTAGGTCGCCGGATCTGCCACGCTCAAAAGCCTAGTGGGCGGTACCGACACGCCGTGCTCCCGTGCGCGTCCGGCCCGATCGGGGACGGTGCCGGGGTGACATAGATCTCCCTTCCGGGTCGGATGACCGCAAAGGCAGCGGAAAGAGAAGGTCGAACGAAGGTCGTCGATCGTCGGAGGAGGTCGCCGCGCACATGTCCGCACTCTGGGCGTGGGTCGTCCTGGCGGGCGTCGTCGCCACGTCCGTGGTCGTCGTGGAGGCGGGGCGCCGCCTGCTCGCCGGGCGGCTGTCGCACCGCTGGCCGGGCGCGGGCCGGGTCGCCCGCCGCGTCGCGGCGCCCGCGTTCGCGTTCGCGGCGGTCGTCAGCGCCAACGCCGCGATGCCCTACCACCTGCTGCACGGGCAGCCCGACGGAGCCGTCCGGCACGTGCTGCGGATCGCGGCCATCGGCGCCACCACCTGGCTGGTCCTGCGGATCGGGTACGCGCTGAGCGACCCGCCGCTGGAGCGGCTGATGCGGATCGAGGGCGAGCGCAACCGGCGGGCCCGGCGCGCCCGCACCCAGATGCTGCTGCTGCGCCGGATCGCGGCCGTGCTGATCGTGGTCCTCGCGGTGGGCGCGGCGCTGTTCACCTTCCCGGGCGTGCGCGCGGTCGGCGCCGGGGTGCTGGCCTCGGCGGGCGTCGCCGGGCTGGTCGTCGGCATCGCCGCCCGGCCCACCCTCGGCAACCTGCTCGCCGGGCTGCAGCTGGCGTTCAGCGACGCGCTGCGGCTGGACGACATCGTCGTCACCCAGGGCACCTGGGGGCGGGTCGAGGAGCTGACGCTGTCGTACGTGGTGCTCCGGCTCTGGGACGACCGGCGGATGATCTTCCCGGTGTCGCACTTCACCGAGCAGCCGTTCGAGAACTGGACCCGGCACTCCAGCCGCCTGCTCGGGTCGGTGGAGCTGCACGTGGACTGGACGGTGCCGGTCGAGGAGCTGCGGGCCGAACTGTACTCGGCGCTCCAGGACAACCCGCTGTGGGACCGGCGCGAATGGGTACTGCAGGTCGTGGAGACCCAGCCGAACGGGCTGATCACGCTGCGCGCGCTGATGAGCGCCGCCGACTCGGCGAGCACCTGGGACCTGCGCTGCGACATCCGCGAGCATCTCATCGCCTACATCCGCGACCACCACCCGGAGGCGGTCCCCCGGTTCCGGGTCGGGTCGGTCCCGGTCGCCGACGGCGCCGCACCCTCCCCCGACGGGGCGGCGCCGGACGTCCCGCCGGGCACGGAGGGCGGCGCCTCGGCCGGCGTGAACGCGCCGGACGACCCCGACGGCGGGCGGGCCGGCCCGGCCGGGGACGGCCCGCCGCCGAAGCGGCTCAGGCGAGCATGATCTTGTCGCCCTGAACGGTGACCTTCCTGGCCTCCAGCGGCTCGTCGGCGGGCGGGTTCGCCACCGAGCCGTCGGTGATCTTGAACTTGCTGCCGTGGCAGGGGCAGTTGATCGTCCCGCCGGACACCGAGCCGACGCTGCAGCCGCGGTGCGTGCAGGCGGCGGAGAAGGCCGTGAACCGGCCCTGCTCCGGCTGGCAGACGACGACCTTGGCGTCCTCGAACACCTTGCCGCCGCCGACCGGGATCTCGCCGGCGGACGCGAGCGCGGTTCCGGCCGCCCCGCCCTTGCCCGGCTCCGCCCCGGAACCGGCGTCCGAGCCGCCGGACCCGCCGCCGTCACCCGACCCGCCGCACGCGGCCGCCAGCCCGGCCACACCCGCGAGCCCCGCGCCGACGAGCAGCGTCCTGCGGCTGCGCGGCTCCCCCGGCTCCTGCTCCGTCCCGTCCGCCTGCGTCTCGGACGCCTCTGCCATGCTCGCCCCTCCGGTGGGTTCCCTCGATCGATCCGTCACCGGGAAGCACGGACGAGCGCACCGGATGGTTCAAACCGGAACCAACATCAGGTGACGACGATGCCGCCGTTCCGCACCTGGACGGGGTACTCCCGCAGCGGCTTGTCCGCCGGGCCCTTCACCACCGAGCCGTCCGTGATCTTGAAATCGCTGCCGTGGCACGGGCAGTTGATCAGCCCCTGCCTCACGCTGCCCACCGTGCAGCCCTGGTGGGTGCAGACCGCCGTGAACGCCTTGAAGGTGCCCTGCGTGGGCTGCGTCACGACGACCTTCTCGTCCCCGTAGATCTTCCCCCCGCCGACCGGGACGTCCGCGGCCTTCGCGATCTCCTTGCCCTTGAGGTCCTGCGCGGACTTCACCTCGTTGCCGGAGGCGCACCCGGCGAGCGCGGCCGCGCCGACCACCCCGGCGCCGCCGTACAGCACCGCACGGCGCCCGATGTCCCCGTCCCCGGCAGCCCGGGGCGTCGCGTTCTCTGCCATGGGTCCATCTTGGTGGACGGACGCGGGCGCCTCGAACCGGCCCCGGTCTAGCCGAGGATCTTCTTGAGGAACTGCCCGGTGTGGCTGGCCTCGACCGCGGCGATGTCCTCGGGGGTGCCCGCGGCGACGACCGTGCCGCCCCGGGAGCCGCCCTCGGGGCCCATGTCGATGATCCAGTCGGCGGTCTTGATGACGTCCAGGTTGTGCTCGATCACGATCACCGTGTTGCCCTTGTCGACCAGGCCGTTCAGCACGCCGAGGAGCTTGCGGATGTCCTCGAAGTGCAGGCCGGTGGTCGGCTCGTCCAGCACGTAGATCGTGCGCCCCGTGGAGCGCTTCTGCAGCTCGGACGCCAGCTTGACGCGCTGCGCCTCGCCGCCCGACAGGGTCGGCGCTGGCTGGCCCAGCCGGACGTACCCGAGGCCGACGTCGTTGAGCGTCTTCAGGTGCCGGTGGATCGCCTTGATCGGCTCGAAGAACTCGGTGGCCTGCTCGATCGGCATGTCGAGCACCTCGGAGATCGTCTTGCCCTTGTAGTGGACCTCCAGGGTCTCCCGGTTGTAGCGGGCGCCGTGGCAGACCTCGCACGGGACGTAGACGTCCGGCAGGAAGTTCATCTCGATCTTGATGGTGCCGTCGCCGGAGCAGTTCTCGCAGCGGCCGCCCTTGACGTTGAAGGAGAACCGGCCCGGCTGGTAGCCGCGCACCTTCGCCTCGGTGGTCTGCGCGAACAGCTTGCGGATGTGGTCGAACACGCCGGTGTAGGTCGCCGGGTTCGAGCGCGGCGTGCGCCCGATCGGCGACTGGTCGACGTGCACGACCTTGTCGAGCTGGTCGACGCCGTTGACCCGCTTGTGCTTGCCGGGGACGGTCTTCGCCCCGTTCAGCTTCTTGGCGAGCGAGTTGTAGAGGATGTCGTTGACCAGCGTCGACTTGCCCGACCCCGACACGCCGGTGACGGCGGTGAGGACGCCGAGCGGGAACGCCACGTCCACGTCGCGCAGGTTGTTCTGCTGCGCGCCCTTGACGGTGACCTCGCGGCCCTTGGCGCGCGGCCGGCGGATCTGCGGGACGGCGATCTCGCGCCGCCCGTCGAGGTAGGCGCCGGTCAGCGAGCGGTCGGACTTCTTCAGGTCCTCGACGGTGCCGGACACGACGATCTCGCCGCCGTGCTCGCCCGCGCGGGGGCCGATGTCGACGATCCAGTCGGCGGCGGCGATGGTGTCCTCGTCGTGCTCCACGACGATCAGCGTGTTGCCCATGTCGCGGAGCCGGATCAGCGTCTCCAGCAGCCGGTGGTTGTCGCGCTGGTGCAGGCCGATGGACGGCTCGTCCAGCACGTAGAGGACGCCGACCAGGCCCGACCCGATCTGCGTCGCGAGCCGGATGCGCTGCGCCTCCCCGCCGGCGAGCGTCGCCGACGCCCGGTCGAGGGTGAGGTAGTCGAGGCCGACGTCCAGCAGGAAGCCGAGCCGGGCGTTGATCTCCTTGAGCACCCGCTCGGCGATCTTCTTCTCGCGCTCGTTCAGCTCCAGCGCCAGCAGGAACTTCGCGGCCTCGCCGATCGGCAGCGCGGCGACCTCGGCGATCGACATCCCGCCCATGGTGACGGCCAGCACGACCGGCTTGAGCCGGGCGCCCTCGCACGTCGGGCACGGGATCTCGCGCATGTAGCCCTCGAACCGCTCCCGGCTGGAGTCGCTCTCGGACTCGGCATGCCGCCGCTGGATGTAGGGGATCACGCCCTCGTAGGCGGTGTAGTACGACCTCGTCCGGCCGTAGCGGTTCTTGTACCGCACGTGGACCTGGGTCTCGTGCCCGTTCAGGACGGCCTTGCGGGCCTTGGCGGGCAGCTTGTGCCACGGGGTGTTCAGGTCGAACCCCATGGCGTCGCCGAGGGCCGACAGCAGCCGCAGGAAGTAGTCGCTCACGTGCCCGTTCGACCACGGCTGGATGGCGCCCTCGCCGAGGGTCAGCTCCTCGTCCGGCACGACCAGCTCGGGGTCGACCTCCATGCGCGTCCCCAGCCCGGTGCAGTCGGGGCAGGCGCCGTAGGGCGAGTTGAACGAGAACGAGCGGGGCTCCAGCTCCTCGAACGACAGGTCGTCGTAGGGGCAGTAGAGGTGCTCGGAGTACATCCGCGTGCGCTGCTCGTCGTCCTCGGGGAGGTCGACGAAGTCGAGGACGATCGTGCCGCCCGCGAGCCCGAGCGCGGTCTCCACCGAGTCGGCGAGCCGCTGGCGCGCGGAGTCCTTCACCGAGAGCCGGTCGACCACGACGGAGATGTCGTGCTTCTCCTGCTTCTTGAGCTTGGGCGGCTCGTCCAGGCGGATCATCTGCCCGTCCACCAGCGCCCGGGAGTAGCCCTTGGACTGCAGCTCGCGGAACAGCTCCAGGTACTCGCCCTTGCGCCCGCGGATCACCGGCGCCAGCACCTGGAAGCGGGTGCCGGGCTCCAGCTCCAGCACCCGGTCGACGATCTGCTGCGGCGCCTGCCGGCTGATCGGCCGGCCGCACTCGGGGCAGTGCGGGTGCCCGATCCGCGCGTAGAGCAGCCGCAGGTAGTCGTACACCTCGGTGATCGTCCCGACCGTCGACCGCGGGTTCTTGCTGGTCGACTTCTGGTCGATCGACACCGCCGGGGACAGCCCCTCGATGAAGTCGACGTCGGGCTTGTCCATCTGGCCGAGGAACTGCCGGGCGTACGCCGACAGCGACTCCACGTACCGGCGCTGCCCCTCGGCGAAGATGGTGTCGAACGCCAGGCTGGACTTGCCGGACCCCGACAGACCGGTGAACACGATCATGGAGTCCCGCGGGAGGTCGAGCGAGACGTCCTTCAGGTTGTGCTCGCGTGCTCCACGCACGATGAGTCGGTCATGCACGGTGTGAATCCGGTTCCTCTTCTGGGGCGCGGCGATGGGAGAGAGACGGGCCGTCTCAAGGCTAGCCACGGGGTAGGACAGAATCCCCCGACTCTGTAACGACGGCGCCCGCCGCCGCATTTCACGAAGCTACCCGCCCGTCCCCACCGGTCCGGACGGCACACCAAACCGTACACGTGTTCGAACATCGCCCGCCACCACAACACCCGAACCCCACGCGCCCCATGAGGCACCCCACCCACAGGGGCTACTCGTCGTCCAGGGCGTAGCTGAGGTAGCGGTCGGCGGAGCGGCGGACGGCGTCCTTGCCGTCGGTGTAGACGATCTTCTTCCACCAGGCGCCGTAGACGCGGTCGAAGTCGTAGGGCTCCAGCAGGCGCAGCGCGCGCCGGACGGTGCGGGGCCGCTCCGGGATGTAGTTCGGGTAGCTGTACATGAAGCTCACCCAGTCGCGGTCGTTGACGACCTGCAGGATGTCGCCGGAGAACAGGGCGCGGGCGTCCCGCCAGTGCAGCACCTGGCCGCCGTCGAAGTGGACGCCGGCGTTGATGAGCGTGAGGCCGTCCGCCAGTTCGTGCGTGTCGCCCTCCCAGAAGACGACCGCGTCGTCGGGGCGGGCCACCCACCGGCGGTCGGCCTCGTGGATGTAGACGGGGGCGTCGAACGCGTGCGCCCACTCGATCATGGTGCCGTAGTAGTGCGGGTGGCTGATCGCGATCGCGGAGACGCCGCCGAGGTCGTTCACCCGGCGGACCAGGTCGTCGTCCAGGTAGGTGATCATGTCCCAGAGGACGTTGCCGGACGGGGCGCGCAGCAGCAGGGCGCGCTGGCCGATGGCGAAGGACGGCTCGGTGCCGATCCCGACGATGTCCGGCCCCTCCTCGGCGATCCGCGCCCGGTGGTTCTCGCGGAGCTCGGTGAGGGTCGTCCACCGCTGGCCGTCCCAGCCGACGTACTGGCGCTCGTCCTCGCAGATGGGGCAGTCGGGCCGGGGTCCGCCGTACTGGGCGCCGCAGGTCGCGCAGATCGGAAGGTCCATGATCACCACTCTGGCACGGGACGGGCGGGTGCGACAGGATGGAGCGTCGTTTCCGGCCGAGGAGGGGGCATGGACTGGCGGGGCGTGATCGGGGAGCTGGACGCGGGCACGGAGCGCATCATCGGGACGCTGGAGGGGCTCGGCGAGGCCGGGCTGCGCGGCCCGTCGGCGCTGCCGGGGTGGAGCCGGGGCCATGTCGCCACGCACATCGCCCGCAACGCCGACTCCCTGTGGAACCTGCTCGAATGGGCGCGGACGGGCGTGGAGATCCCGCAGTACCCGAGCCTGGACAAGCGCAACGCCGACCTCGACGCGGGCGCGGGGCGCGGTGGCGCCGAGCTGGTCGCGGACGTCCGCGCGACCGCCGAGCGGTTCGCCGAGCAGGCCCGGAGCCTGCCCGAGGAGGTCTGGAACGCTCCGGTGAAGGCGATGCAGGGCTGGGCGCATCCGGCCTGGTACACGGTGTACCGCCGGTGGAACGAGGTGGAGGCCCACCACGTCGACCTCGCCGCCGGGTACGGGGCCGCCGACTGGCCCGAGCCCTACGTCCGGTGGGCGGCGGCCGCGACGCTGGCGGACATGGCGGCCCTGCCGGGCAAGTCGCGCGGTGAGCTCGCCGGGTACCGGATCACCGCGACCGACTCCGGGGAGTCCGCCGACCTCGGCTGGACGGCGGGCGGGCCGGAGGCGTCGGGGTCGGGGCGGGCGCTGCTCGGCTGGCTGTCCGGCCGCACCGGCGGGGAGGGCGTGCACGTCCGCCCGGACGGCCCGCTGCCGGTGCCGCCGCCCTGGCCGCACCCGCCGTCGGGGTTCTAGCGTCAGTCGCGGCCGGCGAGGCGGCGCAGGGCGCCGGCGGAGCGGACGACGATCGCGTTGCGGGCGACGGTGAGGCCGTCGCGCAGCGGTTCGGCGGCGAGGATCTGCGCGACCTTCCGGCGGCCCATCCCGGCCCAGCGGCCGAGGTCCTGCTGGGAGATCGGGACCTGGACGTGCACGCTCTCCTCCGGCGCGCCGTCCGGCCCCTCCTCCTTGACGGGGGTGCCGAACCGGCCGGCCAGCCGCAGCAGCCGACTGGCGAGGCGGCGCTCGGGGTCGTCGGGGAAATGGGCGATGCGCAGGTCGTTGGAGTCGCGCAGCCGCTCGGCGAGGACGGCGGCGACGGCCCAGACCGCGCCGGGGTGGGCGTCCAGGACGGCGCGGAACCGGGCGGCGGGCAGCACGAGCGCCTCCACCCGGGTCATCGCCTCGCAGTTGGCGTGCCGGATGCCGTCGTCCGCCGCCTCCACCTCGCCGACCAGGTCGCCGGGGCCGAGGACGTCGAGGATGGCGGTCTCGCCGTCCCGGTCCACCCAGACCTTCACGGCGCCGGCGCGCAGCACGAAGACCTGGGACGCGCGGGTGTGCTCGCGCATCAGGAACGCGCCCGGCCTGATCACCACCGGGGTCGCGGCGGCGCGCAGCGCCTCCCTGGCACGCGGGCTCAGCGCGTCCCAGAACGGGGTCTCCACCCTCTCACCTCCTTCCCGCCGGGGCCGCGACGCGCCTGCGTGTCCTCGTCAAGTGAACGCTGCGTCCGCGGGAAGAACCACCCCGTCCTCCAGGCCCCCGCCCGCCGCCGATCAATGGACGAGCTCCGCGCGAACCTCACTTTTCACATGTCGAGTGATCTTTCCGATTCAAGCAGGTTGTCGAGGGCGCGGACGCGCCGGGCGCAGTCCGCCGCGGCGGCCCGGTCGCCGAGCGCGCGGTGGGAGTCGCCGAGCAGCTCCAGCGCCGCCCGGAGGCCGCGCCGGTCGTCCATGTCGCGGCGCACGACGATCTCCGCGCCGACGTGCTCGACGGCACGGGCGTGCTTGCCGAGCAGCTGGGACGCGCGGGCCATCGTGTGCAGCGCGTGCGCCTGCTCGCGGGCGGCGCCGAGCTCGGCGGCGAGGTCGAGGGCGCGCCGCCCGGTCTCCAGGGCGTCGTCGGCGCGGCCGAGGTCGAGGTGGATGGCGGCGAGGTGGACCAGGCCGGTGGCCTCGCTGTGCCGGTCGCCGACCTCGCCGAGGAAGCGCAGCGCCTCCGACTCCTCGGCGAGCGCCTCCTCCGGGCGCCCGGCGCGGCGCAGCACGGCGGCAAGGGTGTCCAGGCCGACGCCGAGGCCGTACCAGTCGCCGCCCGAGCGGCGCAGGTGCAGCGCCTGCCGGGCGGCGTGCTCGGCCTCCACGGGCAGGCCGAGCCAGGAGTAGGTGCGGGCGAGGCTGCCGAGGGTCCCGGCCATGCCGCTGCGCGCGCCGAGCTGGTGCCACAGGTCGAGGGCCTCCAGGCCGAGGACGAGGGCCTCCTGGGGGCGGCCGAGGCGGCGCATCACGACCGACAGGTGCTCCAGGTCGTGGGCCTCGCCGTGCTGGTCGCCGATCTCGCGGCGGATCTCCAGCGCGCGCAGCAGGTGCTCGCGCGCCTCCCGGTACCGCCCGAGCCGCCAGTGGACGATCCCGATCTGCGCGAGCGCCTCGGACTCGCCGTGCCGGTCGCTGGTGTCGCGGTGCAGGCGCAGCGCCTCGCCGCAGTAGGTGAACGCCTCGGCGAACTTGCTGGCCTCGCACATCAGCATCCCGAGCGTGGTCAGCGCGCGCGCCTCCCCGTGGCGTCCGCCCAACGCGCGGTAGGTGCGCAGGGCCTGCTCGGCGTCCTGCTGCGCCATGTCGCGCAGCCCGAGCGCGGCGTTCATGCGGGCGAGCTCGGTCAGCGCCTGCGCGGCGCCGTGCATGTCAGCGAGCTCCTGCCGGATGGACAGCGCTTCCAGCGCGTGCGTCACGGCCTCGTGGACGTTGCCCTGGCGGCGGTGGACGCCGGCCACGGTGATCAGGGTCTCGGCCACGCCCGCCTGGTCGTCGATCCGGCGCCGGACGGCGAGCGCCCGGTCGGCGTGCTCCAGCGCCGTCTCGTAGTCGCCGATGCCCAGGTGCGCGCGGGCGAGCGTGCTGCGGCTCTTGGCCACTCCCCCGTCGTCGCCGAGCCGCTCGTGGATCTCCAGGGACCGCCGCGCGTGGTCGATCGCCGTCAGGTAGCGGCCGAGGACGACGTGGACGTCCGCGAGCGTGGCCAGCGTGACGGCGTCCCCGAACGGGTCGGGCGGGTCGGCGGCCCGGAACCCGCGGCGCGCGTCCTCCCCGTAGCCGATGGCCTCGACGGAGGCGCCCAGCTCGAAGTGCGCGACCGCGAGGTTGTGCAGCATCACGGCCGCCGCCGGCCAGTCCTCCTCGGTGCGGGCGGCGTGCAGGCCCGCCTGCTGGACGGCGATGTTGTCCTCGCTGTAGCGGCGGAACTCCTGGAAGTCGAACAGCGCGTCGGCGAGTTCCCAGCAGGTGCGGTGCAGGCCGAGCCGGGCGGCCTGGTGGACGGCGGCGACCAGGTTGCGCCGCTCGGCCTCGAACCAGGCGAGCGCCTCCGCGCGCTCGTCCGCCGACGGGCGGCCCCGCGCCCCGCCCCGGTGCACGGTGGGGCGGGGCC
>NZ_JBFARO010000048.1:0-57342 GCF_040677125.1 Actinomadura sp. NPDC049382 | reverse complement strand
CCCTCGGGCGCGGCGGAGAGCGCGCCCGAGGGTGCGGCGGGGCCTGGGGCGTCGGCGGCGGCGGTGCGCCCGGTGAGGAGCCGGCGCGGCCCCGGCCCCTCGTCGCCGAGCCGGTCGTAGGGGTTGGCGAGGGCGCACTTCTTCAGCGACAGGCAGCCGCAGCCGATGCAGTCGGTGAGGTCGTCGCGGAGCCGTTCGAGCTGCCGGATGCGGGCGTCGAGGTCGCCGCGCCACAGCTCGGAGAGCCGCGCCCAGTCGGCGACGGTCGGGGTGCGCTCCTCGGGGAGGGTGGCGAGCGCGTCGCGGATGTCGCCGAGCGGGATCCCGACGCGCTGCGAGACCTTGATGAACGAGACCCGGCGGAGCGTGTCGCGGCTGAACCGGCGCTGGTTGCCGGCCGTCCGGCGGCTGCTGATCAGGCCCTTGGACTCGTAGAAGTGCAGCGCCGAGACGGCCACGCCGCTCCGTTCGGCGAGCTGCCCGACGGTCAGTTCGTACACCCGGTGCTCCAGCCGCGTCATGGCCCGCATCCTATGCGGCCTCGACCGCGGTCCAGATGCCCGGCCGGGACGGGCCCGCCGGTCAGCGCGGGTAGGGGGCGCCGCGCGCCCCGCCCATCCGCTCGGCCGTCCGGCCCAGCTGCCGGAGCCGGAACGCGGCGCCGAGCAGGGCGGCGCCCGACAGGATCGCGAGGAGCCCGATCAGCCAGACCACCGCGATCGCGCCGGAGACCGGCCAGGCGAACAGCAGGATGCCGAACAGCAACGAGATCGCCCCGGTCAGCACGTACGCCCATTCGCCGCGCAGCTCCCGGCGCAGCGCCACCGCGACGATGATCTCCAGCAGGCCGGTCGCGACCGCCCACGCGGCGATCAGCATCAGCAGGACGAACGCGGTGATGCCCGGCCACACCAGCGCGGCGATGCCGAGCGCGATCCCGGCGACCCCGGACACCGCCAGCAGGCCGCGCGGGCCGCCGGTGGTGCCGCGGAACGCCTGCGTCACCGCGACGACGCCGTCCGCCAGCGCGTACGCGCCGAACAGCAGCACCAGCGCGAACACGGTGATGCCGGGCCAGACCAGCGCGACGATGCCGAACAGGATCGCGAACGCGCCGCGCACCGCCAGCACCCACCAGTGGCGCGTCATGAGGTCGAACATGCGGGGCCTCCCGGGTCGGACTTCTCCCAGTGCTAGCCCCTGCACGGTCGCGGCAGCGCCAAGGCCGGGCGCGGACTGCGTAAAGTCCGCGACCGGCCCCGGTGTCACGCAGGTGCCGTGCGGCGGGTCAGTGCTCCAGGCGGCGCACCAGGTCGTTGTACTCGTCCCACAGCGGCTGCGGCAGGTGGTCGCCGAACTTCTCGAAGAACTCCGGCACGAGCGCGGCCTCCTGCTTCCACACCTCGGTGTCGACCGACAGGAGCGTCTCCAGGTCGGCGTCGTCGATGGTGAGGCCGTCGGTGTCGAGCGCCTCCCGGGTCGGCAGGTGGCCGATCGGGGACTTGGCGGCGTCGGCCTTGCCGTTGAGCCGCTCGACGATCCACTTCAGCACGCGGCTGTTCTCGCCGAAGCCGGGCCAGATGAACTTGCCGTCGGCGTTCTTGCGGAACCAGTTGACGTAGTAGATCCGGGGCAGCTTCTCCGGGTCGGTGGCCTTGCCGATGTCGAGCCAGTGGCCGAAGTAGTCGCCCATGTTGTAGCCGCAGAACGGCAGCATGGCGAACGGGTCGCGGCGCAGCTCGCCGACGGCGCCCTCGGCGGCGGCGGTCTTCTCGGACGCGATGTTGGCGCCGAGGAACACGCCCTGCTGCCAGTCGAAGGACTCGGTGACGAGCGGGACGGCGGAGGCGCGCCGGCCGCCGAACAGGATCGCCGAGATCGGGACGCCCTTCGGGTCCTCCCACTCGTCGGCGATGATCGGGCACTGCCCGGCCGGGGTGGTGAAGCGGGCGTTCGGGTGGGCGGCCGGGGTCTGCGACTCCGGCGTCCAGTCGTTGCCCTTCCAGTCGGTGAGGTGCGCGGGCGGCTCGTCGGTGAGGCCCTCCCACCACACGTCGCCGTCGTCGGTGAGCGCGACGTTGGTGAAGATGCTGTTGCCCCACAGGGTCTTCACGGCGTTGGCGTTGGTGCTCTCGCCGGTGCCGGGCGCGACGCCGAAGAAGCCGGCCTCCGGGTTGATCGCGTAGAGCCGGCCGTCGTCGCCGAACCGCATCCAGGCGATGTCGTCGCCGATGGTCTCGACCTTCCAGCCGGGGATGGTCGGCTCCAGCATGGCGAGGTTGGTCTTGCCGCACGCGGACGGGAACGCGGCGGCGACGTAGCGGGTCTCGCCGGTGGGCGGGGTCAGCTTCAGGACGAGCATGTGCTCGGCCATCCAGCCCTCGTCGCGGGCCATCGTGGAGGCGATGCGCAGCGCGTAGCACTTCTTGCCCAGCAGGGCGTTGCCGCCGTAGCCGGACCCGTACGACCAGATCTCCCGGGTCTCGGGGAAGTGCGTGATGTACTTGGTGGAGTTGCAGGGCCACTTGACGTCCGCCTGGCCGGGCTCCAGCGGCGCGCCGACCGAGTGGACGGCCTTGACGAAGGAGCCGCGCTCCTCGATGAGCCGCAGCGCGCCCGCGCCCATCCGCGTCATGATCTTCATCGACACGGCGACGTAGGCGGAGTCGGTGATCTCGACGCCGAGCTGGGAGATGCTGCCGCCGAGGGGGCCCATGCAGAAGGGCACCACGTACATGGTGCGGCCCTTCATGCAGCCGTCGAAGAGCCCGTTCAGGGTCTCCTTCATCTCGCCGGGCGCGATCCAGTTGTTGGTGGGACCGGCGTCCTCCTCCTTCTCGGAGCAGATGAACGTGCGGTCCTCGACGCGGGCGACGTCGGTGGGGTCGGACGCGGCGTGGAAGCTGTTCGGCCGTTTGGCCGGGTCGAGGCGGGTCAGCGTGCCCTGTTCGACGAGGAGGCCGGTGAGCCGCTCCCACTCCTCGTCCGAGCCGTCGCACCACTCGACGCGGTCCGGCCTGGTCAGCTCGGCGATCCCGCGCACCCACTCAATCAGTTCGGTGTGGCCGGTTGGGGCCTGGTCGAGGCCGGGGACCTGGATGGACACGGGCTACTCCTTCAGCTGTTCGCAGGATCTTTGCATGATGAACAAGACCCGACGTTTTTGCCATTTGGTCTGGACCAATCACGTCCGCTTTTGCGGGGCTATGCCCGCTTTGTGATTGTTCTCACGCGAAACCGGACGTGATGCCCGCCACCTCCCCGGACGTCCCCGCGAGCCGCCTCAAGCTGGGTAAACGTGGGTCTCCGTGGCCTTGACAGCGGCCCACACCGCCGTCCCCTCCGACAATTCGAGTTCCGCGACGGCGGCCGGAGTCACGTCCGCGACGGCGTCGAAAGGCGGCCCGGACAGGCGCACCCGGACCCGGTCCCCGTGCCGTTCGACGGCGGCCACGCGGGCGCGCCACAGGTTGCGGGGGCTGCCGTCCGGACGCGTCCGGTACAGCGCCACCGAGGACGGCGCGAAGGCTATGAAGACCTCACCGCCGGGAGAGTCCACCGTGTCCAGGGTCGCGCCGCCGTCGCCGATCGCGACCGTCCCGCCCTCGGCCCGTCCCCGGTACAGGTTCAGCCCCACGAGCCGGGCCACGTAGTCGGTGCGGGGACGGCGCGCGACGTCCGCCGGCGGGCCCTCCTGGACGAGCCTGCCGCCCTCGACCACCGCGATCCGGTCGGCCAGCACCATCGCGTCCAGCGGGTCGTGGGTGACGAGCACCGCCGCGCCCGCGAACCCCGCGAGGTGGCGGCGCAGCGCGGCCCGGATCTCCAGCCGGGTGTGGGCGTCGAGGGCGGCGAGCGGCTCGTCCAGCAGGAGCAGGCCCGGGTCGACGGCCAGCGCGCGGGCGAGCGCGACCCGCTGCGCCTGCCCGCCCGACAGCGCGCGCGGGCGTGCCTGCGCGTACTCCGCCAGCCCCACCCGCTCCAGCCAGCCGGCGGCGATCCGCCGCGCGGCGCGGCGGCCGAGGCCCCGGCAGCGCGGCCCGAACGCGACGTTCTCCAGCACCGTGAGGTGCGGGAACAGCAGGTAGTCCTGGAAGACCATGCCGATGCGGCGGCGGTCCGGAGGCAGCGGGCGCAGGTCCTCGCCGTCCACCCGGACGTGCCCGCCCGCCATCGGGACGAGCCCCGCCAGCGCCCGCAGCGCGGTGCTCTTCCCGGCGCCGTTCGGGCCGAGCAGCGCCACGACCTCGCCGGGCGCGGCGGCGAGCGGCAGGTCGAGGTCGAACGCCGCGCGCCGCACCACGAGCCGCGCGTCCAGCCCCCTCACGTGGACCCCACCCAGCGGTCCCGCAGCGCCGCCAGGACGATCACCGACACCGCCAGCAGGACGAGGCTGAGCACGATCGCGGCCTGCGGATCGGTCTCCAGCGCGAGGTAGACGGCGAGCGGCATCGTCTGCGTCCGGCCCGGGAAGTTGCCCGCGAAGGTGATCGTCGCGCCGAACTCCCCCAGCGCCCGCGCCCAGCACAGCACCGCGCCCGCCGCCACGCCGGGCGCGACGAGCGGCAGGGTGACCCGGCGGAACACCGTCCAGCGGCCGGCGCCGAGCGTGGCGGCGGCCTCCTCGTAGCGCAGGTCGGCGGCGCGCAGCGCGCCCTCCACGCTGATCACCAGGAACGGCATCGCGACGAACGTCTCGGCCAGCACGACGCCGGCGGTGGTGAACGGGAACGTGATCCCGAACGCGTCGTCCAGCCACCCGCCGACCAGGCCGCGCCGCCCGAGGACGAGCAGCAGCGCGACGCCGCCGACGACCGGCGGCAGCACCAGCGGCACCGTCACCAGCGCCCGGACGAGCCGGACGCCGGGGAACCGGACGCGGGCCAGCGTCCAGGCCAGCGGGACCCCGAGCACCACGCACAGGCAGGTGGCGAGGGTGGCGCTGAGCAGCGACAGGCGCAGCGCGTCCAGCACCTGCGGCTGCGCGAGCCGGGTGCCGAGCGTCGACCAGGGCGCGCGGACGAGCAGCCCGAGCAGCGGCAGCACCAGGAACGCCAGCCCGGCGAGCGCGGGCAGCAGCAGGACCCACGGCGGCCGTCCCGGCAGCCGGTCGGCCTCCCCCGCCGGCCTCACGGCGCCTCGAAGCCCGCCCCGGCCAGTGCCGCCCGCCCCCGCTCCCCGAGCACGAGCGCGATGAACTCCTTGGCGAGGGCGGAGTTCGGCGCCTTGGCGACTTCGACGATCGGGTAGTCGTTGACGGCCTTCGCCGCCTCCGGGAACTCGATGGCCCGGACCCTGCCGCCCGCGGCCTTGGCGTCGGTGCGGTAGACGAGCCCGGCGTCGGCCTCGCCCAGCCCGACCTTGGTGAGGACGGCCTTGACGTCCTTCTCCCGCGACACCGGCCGCACCTCGACCCCGGCCGCGCCGAGCGCGGTCTTCGCGGCGGCCCCGCACGGCACCTGCACGGCGCACAGAACGACCTTCAGCCCGGGACGGGCGAGGTCGCCGACCGCGCCCACCTTGCCGGGGTTGTCCGCGGGGACGGCGATGACCAGGCGGTTCCGGGTGAAGACCCGGGGCGTCCCGGCGGCGTCTCCGGCGTCGGTCACCGTCTTCATCGTGGCCGGGTTCGCGGACGCGAACACGTCCGCCGGGGCGCCCTGCGTGATCTGCTGCGCGAGCGTCGAGCTGCCGCCGAAGTTGAACCTGACCTTCGCGCCCCGATGCGCCCGCTCGAACTCCCTGCCGAGCGCGGTGAACGTCTCGGTGAGCGAGGCCGCCGCGAAGACCGTCAGCGTCCCGCCGCCCTTCCCGCCGCCGCTCGTCCCGGACGGCCCGTCATCGACGTCTCCGCAGCCCGCCAGGGCCACGAGCAGGAGGGCCGCCGCCGACAGCGTCTTCTTGATCACGATGCCCCCGGTTCCGCGACCTCGACCACGACGTTCGTCGACTTCACCACCGCCTCGGCGACCACGCCCACCTGGAGGCCGAGGTCGTCGGCGGCCTCGCGGCTCATCAGCGACACGACCCGGAACGGGCCCGCCTGGATCTCCACCTGCGCCATCACCCCGTCCCGCACGACGTCGGTGACGATCCCCCGCAACCGGTTGCGCGCCGAGGAGAACCGCTCCGGCTGGTCGGACGGCGGCGCCCCGGCCCCGCGCGCCTGGTCCCGCACGAAGGCGGCGAGCTCGGCGCCCGGCACGAGCCGGTGGCCGTGCTCGTCCCGGGACGCGGGGAGCCGCCCGCCGTCCACCCAGCGGCGGACCGTGTCCGCGCTGACGCCGAGCAGCGCCGCCGCCTCGCTGATCCTGAACGTGGTCACGGGGGCAGCCTAGCCAACCGCAGATACAAGGGGAAGCGCGCCGAATGTCAGGATGATGCGACCCGAATGGCCATTCGGGGCTTGCATCTGCGGTCAGCGTCCGTCCAGCAGGACCTCGGTGATCATTCCGAGGTTCGCCCAGTCGACCGGCGGCTCCCGCCGGAGCCGCCCGAACGTGGCGACCTCCACGTAGGTGCGCTCCCCGTCCGCCGCCACCCCGTGCGGGCCGGACGCCCGGAGCCGCTCCAGCTCGTCCGCCGTCACCTCGGCGGAGAACAGGTGCGCGCGGTGCGCCGACAGCGTCGCGTTCACCTGCCGCACCCCGTGGGCGCGCAGCCGGCCGGGCGCCAGCGCCAGCCCGGTCTCCTCGGCGACCTCCGCCAGCGCCGTCCGCACCGGCCCTCCCCCACCGGACCCGCCCGGCGCCTCGCGGACGAACCCGGCCGCGCACGGGCTGCGGAACTCGCGGACGAGCACCACCTCCGTGTCGTCGAGCGTCGCGCCGCGCCGGTAGAGGACGACGACGGAGACGTCCGGCCGCCCGATGACGACCTCGTTGTCCTTCACCCGGTCCTCGGCGGTGACGCGCACCCGGACGTGCAGGCCCCAGCACACGTCGAACCGGAACACCACCCGCGCGCCGAGCAGCACGTTGCCCGCGTCCCGCTGCCCCGCGTACCAGGACTGGAACGCCTCGTCGCGCCACAGCAGCAGCGGCACCTCCCGCTCGCCGCCCGACCGGGGCGCGCCCGCGCCGATCCGGTCGAGCGCCGCCGCGGCCGTCCCGCCCAGGTCCGCCGCCGTGGGCACCCCGAACTTTGCGGCGTAGTGCAGGAGGTAGCGGTTGCCCGGCGCCTCCGGCGGCGCGCCGAACACCACGCGGCCGCTGTCGTGCCAGTCCCCCCACTCGACGTTCGTGGTGAACGCGGGCATGGTGGCCGGGTCGCGCGGTACCCAGAACACCACCTCGTCGGACAGGTGCAGGCAGCGCTCCTCCCAGTCCACCTGCCCCTCGTAGTCGGGGTAGCGGCCGTGCTGGTCCTCCGGGACGAACACCACGAGCCGCCCCGGCCCCCGCCACCGGCGGGCCAGCTCGGCGATCGCGTCCGGCCTCCAGGACGGGACGCCGGGCGAACGCGGCGTGGGGCCGGCGAGGAAGACGGCCGCGTCCCACCGGTCCGGCGGCTCCTCGCGCGCATAAACGACCACAATGCCGCTTTCCATGGAAATACTCCCTTATTGGCCATGTATGGGTCTTCGAGCCGTGTGGGTCGGCCCCCACCGGGTAAACGGTGACTCAAACAGAATCCGGACACGCCCGGTCAGGAGGATTGATCATGACTGGGATCATGCGAGCACCTCGCACCCGGGGCGTCCTCAGCGGCGTCATGCTGATCCTGCTGGGGCTGTGGGGCGGCCTGCTGCCCTTCGTCGGCCCCTACTTCGGCTTCGGCTTCGCACCAGACAGCACCTGGGTCTACACCACCGACAGACTCGTCCTGAGCATCGCCCCGGCGGCCGCGACCGTCCTCGGCGGGCTCATCCTGCTCTTCAGCGCCAACCGCGCGGTCGCGATGTTCGGCGGCTGGCTGGCCGTGCTCGGCGGCGCCTGGTTCGCCGTCGGCCCACTGATCGCCAGGCTGTGGGACGTCACGGGCATCGGCCTCCCCCTCGGCACCGGGCGGGGCCAGATCATCGCCGAGCAGCTGGCCGGCTTCACCGGACTCGGCGTGGTCATCGTGTTCTTCGGCGCGCTCGCGCTCGGCCGGTTCGCCGTCCTCGGCGCGCGGGAGGCCGCGCGGACGGCCGGCGGGGCCGGAGCCGGAGCGGAAGCCGCCGGCGGGGCGACCGCCACGCAGCCGATCGCGCAGGGCCGCTACGCGCGGGACAACCAGACCGGCCGCGTGCCGCAGCAGCCGCAGGCCGGCCACGACGAGCCCATCGCGGGCAAGCGCCACTACGAACGCTAACGGCGGTCGCGGCTGCGCATGTTGCGGACCGCCTTGGTGGTCTCGTAGCTCCCGCGCTCGTCGTCCGTCCGCACGTCGTCGCGGTCGGTGAACATCGCCACGAAGGCGATCAGCAGGCCGACGCCGCCGATCCACGGCTCCCGCCAGGCGAAGCTGAGCGCCACGCAGGCGACAGCAACGGAGATGAGCAGCAAGAGCTTCACGTCGCACCCCTCGACCGCGCCCTGATGCCCGGGGGCCCGCGGGCCCTCCGGACGTCCACCACGTTCCGTTGCGGATCCCCGAGTAATGGAAGACTTACTCGGCGTCCGTAGGAGCATCCTGACATGCCGCGGCCCGTCCGGGAAAGATCCCGGACGGGCCGCGCGCCGAATATTTCGCTATTTGCGGTTCTTTCCGCGCTTCTCGCGGATCTTCATCGTGATGTCGAGCGGGGTGCCGTCGAAGCCGAACTCCTCGCGCAGCCGCCGCTCGATGAACCGCCGGTAGCCCTCCTCCAGGAACCCGGAGGTGAACAGCACGAACCGCGGCGGCCGCACCCCCGCCTGCGTCGCGAACAGCACGCGCGGCTGCTTGCCGCCCCGCACCGGGTGCGGGTGCGAGTTCACCAGGTCGGCGAAGAACTGGTTCAGCTTCGACGTCGGGACCCGCATCTCCCAGCCCGCGAGGGCCGTCTCGATGCCCGGCACCAGCTTCTCCACGTGCCGGCCCGTCTTCGCGGAGATGTTCACCCGCGGTGCCCAGCGCGCGTTGTGCAGCTGCCGGTCGATCTCGCGCTCCAGGTAGTGGCGGCGCTCCTCGTCCAGCAGGTCCCACTTGTTGTAGGCCAGCACCAGCGCCCGGCCCGAGTCGATCACCATCGAGATGATCCGCAGGTCCTGCTCCGCCAGCGGCTGGTCGGCGTCCACCAGCACCACCGCGACCTCGGCGCGCTCCAGCGCCGACTGCGTGCGCAGCGTCGCGTAGAAGTCGGCGCCCTGGTTCTCCCGGTGCCGCCGCCGGATCCCGGCCGTGTCGATGAACCGCCAGGTCTCCCCGCCCAGCTCGATCAGCTCGTCGACCGGGTCGCGGGTCGTGCCCGCCACCGAGTCCACGACCGCGCGGTTCTCCCCCGCCAGCTTGTTCAGCAGGCTCGACTTGCCCACGTTCGGACGGCCGAGCAGCGCGATCCGGCGCGGCCCGCCCGCCTCGCCGAACGTCTCCGCCGGCGGCTCCGCGGGCAGCGCCTCCAGCACCGCGTCGAGCAGGTCGCCGCTGCCGCGCCCGTGCAGCGCGCTCACCGGGTGCGGCTCGCCGATGCCGAGCGACCACAGCAGCGCCGCGTCCGACTCGGCGCCCGCGTCGTCGACCTTGTTGGCGACCAGCACCACCGGCTTCCCGGCCCGGCGCAGGATCTCCACCACGGCCTCGTCCACGTCGGTCGCGCCCACGGTCGCGTCGACCACGAACATCACCACGTCCGCCAGGTCGACCGCCAGCCGCGCCTGCTCCGCGATCGCCGCGGCCAGGCCGGACGAGTCGGGCAGCCACCCGCCGGTGTCGACGACGGTGAACCGGCGCCCGCTCCACGACGCGTCGTAGGCGACCCGGTCGCGGGTCACGCCCGGGACGTCCTCCACGACGGCCTCGCGGCGGCCGAGGATCCGGTTGACGAGGGTGGACTTGCCGACGTTCGGCCGCCCGACCACCGCCACCACCGGCGCCGGCCCCGCGTCCGCGGCGACGTCCTCGACGACGTCCACCGTTTCGATCTCGTAATCGCTCACTGCCCTGTCCCCGGGGCGGCCCTCAGGCCGCCCCCTCACTCATGCTCTTTGGCGAGGCGGACGACCGCCTCGATGACCTCGGCGAGGCTCAGCTCCGTCGAGTCGATCTCGTGCGCGCCCGCCGCCTTCGTCAGCGGCGACGCCTTCCGGGTGGAGTCCAGCCGGTCCCGCCGCGCCTGCTCGGCCCGCGTCACCGTCACCGACGCCCCCGGGTCGGCCGCGAGGTCCTTCGCCCGGCGCGCGGCCCGCGCCTCCTCGCTGGCCGTCAGGTACACCTTCACCGCCGCGTCCGGCGCGACGACCGTGCCGATGTCGCGCCCCTCCACCACGATCCCGCCGGCCCCGATGATCTCCCGCTGCAACTCGACCAGCCGGGCCCGCACCGCCGGGACGGCGCTGACCGCGCTGACCGCGTTCGTCACCTCGCGGGTGCGGATCGGCCCGGACACGTCCGCGCCGTCCACCATGATCGCCGGCGCGTCCGGGTCGGTGCCCGACACGATCTCCGGCTCGTGGGCGCGCGCCGCCACGGCGGCGCCGTCCTCCACGGGCACGCCGTTGTCCAGCATCCACCACGTCATGGCGCGGTACATGGCACCGGTGTCCAGGTACCGCAGCCCGAGCGCGCGGGCGACGCCCTTGGACGCGCTGGACTTGCCCGAACCGGAGGGTCCGTCCATGGCGATGACGAGCGGCACGATCGCTCCCTCTCTTCGTCGTCGGAGCACCCGCCGGCCACGGGCCGGCGGACGAGCACGGGCGGACCCCCGCCGCACGGCGCAGAGCCCCCCGATTTCCCCCGGCGAACCAGGCTACCGGTCCCCGGAAGCCCCCGGCACCGACCAACCCCGCGCACGCAGCTCGGAGGCGAGGCGGTCGGCGGCCTCGGGGACCACCGCCAGTTCCAGGACGCCCAGCGGGCGGCCCGGGGAGTGCTCGATCGTCACGTCCTCGATGTTGACGCCCGCGATGCCCGCCGCCTGGAAGATCATCGCCAGCTCGCCGGGGCGGTCGGGGATGACGACCTGGACGGTCGCGTAGGCGGGCTGGTCGCCGCCGTGCTTGCCGGGGATGCGGGACCGGCCCGCGTTCCCGCGCAGCAGCAGGTCCGCCACGTGGGCGGCGGCCTCCTCGCTGCCGTCGCGCAGCAGCGACGCGGCCACCGCGAGATCGGTCGCGACGGCCTCCAGCACGTCCGCGACGGGCTGGGAGTTCGCCGACAGGATGCCGATCCACAGCCGCGGGTCGCTCGCCGCGATCCGGGTGACGTCCCGGACGCCCTGCCCGGCCAGGCCCAGCGCGACGTCGTCGGCGCCGGTCAGCCGGGCCGCGACCGCCGCCGACACCACGTGCGGGCCGTGCGAGACGAGCGCCACGGCGCGGTCGTGCTCGGCGGCGTCCACCCGCACCGGCATCGCGCCGCACGCCTTCGCCAGGCCCGTGACGGCGTCGACGGTCTCCGGCGTGGCCTCGGCGGGCGCGCACAGCGCCCACGGGCGGCCGAGGAACAGGTCGGCGCGCGCCGCGCTCGGCCCGGACCGCTCGCTCCCGGCGAGGGGGTGCCCCGCCACGAACGTCGTCAGGTCGCAGCCCAGCTCCGCCGCCTGCGCCAGCGGCAGCGCCTTCACGCTCGCCACATCGGTGTAGGCGGTCGCGAGACCGCGCTTCTGCGCGTCCAGCAGCGTCACCGCCACCGCGGCCGGCGGCACCGCCAGCACCGCCAGGTCGGCGGGCCCGTCGTGCGCCCCGTCCGGCAGCGCCTCCCCGGCGCCCAGCTCCACCGCCAGCGCCAGCGCCGCCGCGTCCCGGTCGGTCAGCAGCACCTCGGCGCCGCGCTCGCGCATCGCCAGGGCGATCGACGTCCCGATCAGCCCCGTCCCGACGACGACGATGCGCCGCGCCACCACGTCCTCGCTCACGCCGAAACCCTACTGCGCCCCGCCCACTGCCTCGCTCCGCTCGGGCGCTACTGCGCGATGTCGAGCCGGAGCGCCGTCGCACCGCGCAGGTAGACGTGCTGGACGTCCGAGCGGGGGCGGTCGGTCTCGATGTGCGCCATCAGCCGGATCACCCGGGGCAGCGCGCCGGGCACGCCGATCTCGGTCGCGCACAGCAGCGGCACCTCGTGGAAGCCGAGCTTGCGGGCGGCGAGCGCCGGGAACTCCGCCGTCAGGTCCGGTGTCACCGTGAAGATGACGCTGATCACGTCGTCGGTGCTCAGCCCGTTGCGGGCCATCACCTCCGCGACCAGCTCCGTCGTCGCCTCCAGGAGCTGCTCCCGGTCGTCGGCGTCGATCTGCGTCGCCCCGCGGACCGCGCGTACCGCCACAGTCGTCCTCCCCTTCCCGTGTCCCTAGAGCCCGACGGCCTTGTAGAGCTCGCCGACCTCCCGCACGCTCAGCGCGCGCATCCCGCCCGGCTTCAGCGAGCCCAGCTTGATCGGGCCGAACTCTATGCGGGCGAGCTGCTGGACCGGGAACCCGACCTCCTTCAGCAGCCGCCGGACGATGTGCTTGCGCCCCTCGTGCAGCGTGATCTCCACCAGGACGCGCCGCCCGACCTGGTCGAAGACGCGGAACCGGTCGGCCTTGGCGGGCCCGTCCTCCAGCGTCACCCCGGCCTTCAGCCGCCTGCCGAGGTCGCGCGGGATCGGACCGTGGATCTCCGCCAGGTAGGTCTTGTCGACGCCGAACGACGGGTGCATCAGCCGGTGCGCCAGCTCCCCGTCGTTGGTGAGCAGGATCAGCCCCTCGGTGTCGGTGTCGAGCCGGCCGACGTGGAACAGCCGCTCGGGGACCTCCACGTAGTCGGCGAGGGACTTGCGGCCCCGCTCGTCCGACATCGTGGACACCACGCCGCGCGGCTTGTTGATCGCGTAGTACCGCATCTCGGCGCGGGTCTCGACGCGCTTGCCGTCCACGTGGATGACGGCGGTCCGCGGGTCGACGCGCTCGCCGAACCGGAACACCTTCTTCCCGTCGACGGTGACGCGGCCCTCGCCGATCAGCTCCTCGCAGTGGCGGCGGCTGCCGACCCCGGCCTCGGCCAGGACCTTCTGCAGCCGCACGCCCTCGTTCTCACTCACGGAAATCCTCAATCGTCCACTATGTCGTCGGGCAGGTCGTCCGGCAGGTAGGGGGCGAGCTCCGGGAGCTCGTCGAGGTCGCGGAGCCCGAGCCGCTCCAGGAAGTACCCGGTCGTGCGGTACAGGTGCGCCTGCGACTCCGGGTCCTGGCCGGCGTCCTCGATCAGGCCGCGCAGCGTCAGCGTCCGCATGACGCCGTCGCTGTTGACGCCGCGGATCGCCGACACGCGGGCGCGGCTCACCGGCTGCCGGTAGGCGACGACGGCGAGCGTCTCCAGCGCGGCCTGCGTCAGCCGCGCCTGCTGCCCGTCGGTGACGAACCGCTCCACCACCGGGGCGCACACGTCCCGGGTGTAGAACCGCCACCCGCCGGCGACCTCCCTGAGGTCGAACCCGCGGCCCTGCTCGGTGTATTCCGCGGCCAGTTCCCGGAGCGTCTCCGCGACCTCGCCGCGGGGGCGCTCGAGCAGCTGCGCCAGCATCATCTCGGTGACCGGCTCGTCCACCACCAGCAGGATCGCCTCGATCGAGGCGCGCAGCCCCGGGAGCTCCGGCGCCGGCGCGCCGGGGTCCTCACTCATCGTCTCGCCCGTCTCCCTCGTCTCGCGCGTCTCGCGCGTCTCGCGCGCCGTCCTTCTCCGGGGCGCCCTCGTAATCGTCGCCCACCTCGACGTCGCCGTCGTCGGCACCCGTCCAGATCACGTGCAGCTCGCCGAGGGGCTCGTCCTGCTCGAACAGGACGGCCTGCTCCCGGTACAGCTCCAGCAGCGCCAGGAACCGCGCGACGACCTCGTAGGTGCCCTCCGCGTCGGCGGCGAGGATACGGAACGTCGTGCGGCGCAGCCGGCGCAGCAGCGCCACGACGATCGCGGCCTGCTCCTTCACGCTGGCCTTCGGCTGGTACATGTGCTCGACCGACACCGCGGGCGGCGCCTTCGGGGCGAGGGCCTTCGCGGCGAGCCGCGCGAACTCCTCGGGGCCGAGGCCGAGCAGCACCTCCGGCAGCAGGTTCGCGAACCGCGGCTCCATCGGCACCAGCCGCGGGAAGCGCCGGCCCGCCTCGGCCATCCGCGCGGCGAGCACCTTCGCGACCTCCTTGTAGGCGCGGTACTGCAGCAGCCGCGCGAACAGCAGGTCGCGGGCCTCCAGCAGCGCCAGGTCCTCCTCGTCGTCGACCTCGCCGGACGGCAGCAGCCGGGCGGCCTTCAGGTCGAGCAGGGTCGCGGCGACCAGCAGGAAGTGGCTGGCCTGGTCGAGGTCCCACTCCCGTCCGTAGGAGCGGATGTGCGCGATGAAGTCGTCGGTGACCTTGTGCAGCGACACCTCGGTGATGTCGAGCTTGTGCTTGGAGATCAGGCCGAGCAGCAGGTCGAACGGGCCCTCGAAGTTGTCCAGGTGGACGCGGAAGCCCTGCTGCTCCCCGTCCTCCCGCCCCGGCTCGGGCGGCGTGCCGTCCACGTCGCTCACGGTAGCGGAGGACTCCTCCCGCGCTGTGCTCACCGGCCACATCGTCCCATGCCCGGCGCTGCGCTCGCACCATCGGCGGTCACGAGCGGTGACGAGACGCTACCGTCCGGTCATCCGGCGGACGAGCCCCTCGGTGTAGGCGCGGGTGAAGGTGTCCGCGGGGCCGGTGATCTGCACCTGCCCGGCGGTGATGGCCTGCATCACCTGCGCGGGAGGGGAGATGAGCGTCCCGCCGATGAGCATGCCCATCCGGCCGCTCGGCGACCGGCTCGCGAACCCCTGCGCGGCCTTGCCGGTCAGCGCGGCGAAGCCGGGCCGGTCGGCGTCGGTGAGCGTCAGCTGGACGGTCCAGCCCGTCGCGCCGCTCGCCGGGTCGGGCGCCGCCGCCTTCACCGCCTCCAGGCGGCGCACGGTCAGCTCGTCGGCGCCGAAGGCGTAGCAGGACGCGTCGCCGGCGACGGCGCTGGTACCGGGCCGGCACGGCGGCTGGGACACCTCGGCGACCAGCGAGAACGTCAGCGGCTCACGGAGGTCGACCGGCCCGGAGGACGCGGCCGCCCCGGAGTCGCCGCCGCCGAGGGTGAGGACGTAGGCGACGGTGCCGGCGATCAGCAGCAGCGCTGCGGCGGCCGCGGCGATCAGCACGAGGACCAGCGGCCCCGACCCGCGGCGGGGCGCGGCCGGCGGCGGCGCGCCGGGCGGCGAGCCGTACGGGATGGGCGGGGGGTGTCCCATGTGCGCTCCGTCAGGGGGGTCGGGGAACGCCGGGCCGGATCACTCCGCCTCGGCCCACCGCACGAGGACCTCGCGGGCGAGGCTCCGGTAGGCGTTCGCCCCCATCGAACTCGGGTCGAAGAACGTGATCGGCTCCCCGGCGACGGTCGCGTCCGGGAACCGCACCGTCCGGTTGATGACGGTGTGGAAGACCTTGTCGCCGAACGCCTCGACGATGCGGCCGAGGACCTCGCGGGTGTGCAGCGTCCGCGAGTCGTACATCGTGCCGAGGACGCCGTCGATGACCAGCTCCGGGTTGATCCGGCCCTGGACCTTGTCGATCGTCTCCATCAGCAGCGCGACGCCGCGCATCGCGAAGTACTCGCACTCCAGCGGGATCAGCACGCCCTCGCTGGCGGCGAGCGCGTTGACCGTGAGCAGGCCGAGCGACGGCTGGCAGTCGATGAGGATGTAGTCGTAGTGCGGGACCGCCGACTTCAGCGCGCCCTGCAGGATGTACTCGCGCCCGACCTCGTGGACGAGCTGGACCTCCGCGCCGGACAGGTCGATGTTGCTCGGCAGCAGGTCCATCCCGTCGACGCCGGTCTCGATGACGACGTCCTCCCACTCGGTGTCGTGCTCGAGCAGCAGGTTGTGGATCGTCACGTCGAGCTGGCGCGGGTCGCCCTTGCCGAGGCCGACCGACAGGGCGCCCTGCGGGTCGAAGTCGACGAGCAGCACGCGGCGGCCGTACTCGGCGAGCGCCGCGCCCAGGTTGATCGTCGTGGTGGTCTTGCCGACGCCGCCCTTCTGGTTGCAGACGGCCACGATCCGCGCGGGCCCGTGCTCGGCCAGGGGTTCCGGCTCGGGGAACACCGGCACGGGTCGCTGAGTGGGCCCGAGGGCCCGGCTCGGATCGGTCTCTATGGTGGCGGAGGAAAGGACTCCCTCCGCACCGTCTGTGCTGGTCACCAGATCCCTCCCCGGCGGCCCGGAAATGCCATCCAGAACGGGGACTCTAGGGCCGTCCACCCCGGGCCACAAGCCGACGCGCGCCGAACGTCGCGATTTGTGCCGCGACCGGTCCGTCCCGTTCCTCCCCGAATGCGCACCCCCGGTCAGCTCCTCGCGCGGGGGTGCGAGGTCGCGTAGACCTCCCGCAGCAACTGCGCCGTCACCAGCGTGTAGACCTGCGTCGTCGTCACCGACGCGTGCCCGAGCAGTTCCTGCACGACGCGGACGTCGGCTCCCCCGTCCAGCAGATGCGTCGCGAACGAGTGGCGCAGCGTGTGCGGCGACACCTCCGACAGCTGCGCCCGGTCGGCGGCGGCGCGCAGCACCATCCAGGCGCCCTGGCGCGACAGCCGCCCGCCCCGCGCGTTGAGGAACAGCGCCGGGCCGCCCCGCCCCGCCCCGGCCAGCTCGGGCCGCGCCCGCACCAGGTAGGCGTCCACCGCCTCGCGGGCGTAGTCGCCGATCGGCACGACCCTGGCCTTGCCGCCCTTGCCGGCGACGCGGGCGATCCCGTCCCGCAGGTCGAGGTCGTCGACGTCCAGGCCGACGGCCTCGGAGATCCGCGCGCCCGACCCGTAGAGCAGCTCCAGCAGCGCCCGGTCGCGCAGGCCGCGCGCCGCGCCGCGGTCGCCGGACGGCCCGGCCGCCGCCGCGAGCAGCCGCTCCACCTCCGGCAGCGAGATCGCCTTCGGCAGCCGGCGCGGCGGCGTCGGCGGCTTGACGTCGTGCGCGGGGTCGCGGGCGGCGAGGCCCTCCCGCAGCGCGAACCGGTGCAGGCCCCGCACCGCGACGAGCGCCCGCGCCGCCGACCCCGCCGACAGCGGCGGATGGTCCGCGTCGCCCTCCCGCAGCCCGAGCAGGAACGCGCGGACGTCCTCCTCGGTGATGTCGCCGATGCCGGCGCGGCCGCGCGCGTCCTGCACCCGCGCGTAGCGGCGCAGATCGCGGCGGTAGGAGCTGAGCGTATTCGCGGCGAGGCCCCGCTCGACGGCCAGGTGCCCCAGGTAGGACCGCACGGCCGAGTCGAGCGCGGAGGCCGTGCCCGCGCCGTGCGCGGCGCTCCGGGGGGACGGGCTCGGGGACAGTGCGGCACCTCGTTCCGGCCGGGGACTGCGGGGTCCCGCCCATCATGCCCCGTCCGGCGGCCCGAGGGGGACCTCCGCGGGCCCGGCCCCCGGGCGCGCCCCGGGCTCGGCCCCGGGCGCGCCCCGGGCTCAGACCTCGGGCGCGTCCGCGGGCCGCAGGTCCCGGAAGCCGGTGTCGCGCGCCGCGCGCAGCGCCAGCACCCCCATGCAGGCGACCATGTTGTGCAGGTCGCCGGCCAGGACCTTGCGGACGGCCTCGTCCAGCGGCACCCACACGACCGGCATGTCGGCCTCCTCGTGCACCCGCTCGAAGCCGATCTCCTCGGCGGGCACCTCGGTGAGGCCGCGGGCCAGGAAGATCCGGACCCGCTCGTCGGCCATGCCGGGCGAGGTGAACACGTCGACCAGGGTGTCCCAGCGCTCGGCGCGGTACCCGGCCTCCTCCAGCAGCTCCCGCTCGGCGAGCGCGCGCAGCGGCTCGCCGTCGACGTCCCGCAGCCCGGCGGGCGCCTCCCACAGCAGCATCCCCACCGGGTGCCGGTACTGCCGCAGCAGCAGCACCCGGTCGCGGTCGTCGAGCGCGATGACGCCGACGGCGCCGATGTGCTCGATCACGTCGCGGCGGACGATCTCGGTGCCGTCGCCGCGCGGCATCTCCACCCGGTCCTGCCGGACGCCGAACACCGGCCCCCGGAACGCCGCCGACGACCCGGCGACGGTCCAGCGCTCGGGCCGGTCGCGGACGTCGCCGACCCCGAGGCCGCCGCTCACGCGTCGCCCGCGCGCTGCTCGGAGTAGTCCAGGGCGGCGGCGACCAGCCCGGTGAACAGCGGGTGCGGGCGCGTCGGGCGGGACCGGAACTCGGGGTGCGCCTGCGTGCCGACGAAGAACGGGTGCCGCTCGCGCGGCAGCTCCACGTACTCCACCAGGCGGCCGTCCGGGGACAGGCCGGAGAACCGCAGCCCCGCCTCCTCCAGCCGGTCGCGGTAGGAGTTGTTGACCTCGTAGCGGTGCCGGTGCCGCTCGGACACCTTCGCCTCGCCGTACAGCTCCCGCACGACCGAGCCGTCGGCGAGGTCGGCCGGGTACAGGCCGAGCCGCATCGTCCCGCCCATGTCGCGCTCCCCGGCGACGACGTCGAGCTGGTCGGACATCGTCGCGACGACCGGGTGCGCGGTGGTGGCGTCGAACTCGGCGCTGCCCGCCTCGGCGAGCCCGCCGAGGTTGCGCGCCGCCTCGATGACCATGCACTGCAGGCCGAGGCAGATGCCGAGCAGCGGGATCCGGTTCTCCCGGGCGTGCCGCACCGCGCCGAGCTTGCCCTCGATGCCGCGCACCCCGAACCCGCCGGGGATGAGCACGCCGTCGACGCCGTCCAGCTCCCGCTTGGCGCCCTCGGGGGTCTCGCAGTCGTCGCTCTTCACCCAGCGGATGCGGACCCTGGCGTCGTTGCCGAACCCGCCGTGCCGCAGCGCCTCGGTCACCGACAGGTAGGCGTCGGGGAGGTCGATGTACTTGCCGACCAGCGCGATCGTGACCTCGCGGGCGGGCTTGTGGACGCGGCGCAGCAGCTCGTCCCAGGCGCCCCAGTCGACGTCGCGGAACGGCAGGTCGAGCCGCCGCACCACGTAGGCGTCCAGGCCCTCGGAGTGCAGCACCTTCGGGATGTCGTAGATGGACGCCGCGTCCACGGCCGACACCACGGCCTCGCGGTCCACGTCGCACATCAGGCTGATCTTGTGCTTGAGCCCGTCGGTGATCGGCCGGTCCGACCGGCACACGATCGCGTCGGGCTGGATGCCGATGGAGCGCAGCGCGGCGACCGAGTGCTGCGTCGGCTTGGTCTTCAGCTCCCCGGACGGGCCGATGTAGGGCAGCAGCGACACGTGCAGGAAGAAGCAGTTCTCGCGGCCGATCTCGTGCCGGATCTGGCGGACCGACTCCAGGAACGGCAGCGACTCGATGTCGCCGACCGTCCCGCCCACCTCGGTGATGACGATGTCGACCTCGGTGTCGTCCGCCATCCCGCGGATCCGGTCCTTGATCTCGTTGGTGATGTGCGGGATCACCTGCACGGTGTCGCCGAGGTACTCCCCGCGCCGCTCCTTGGCGATCACGTTGGAGTAGACCTGCCCGGTGGTGACGTTCGCGGACCCGTGCAGCTCGGTGTCGAGGAACCGCTCGTAGTGCCCGATGTCGAGGTCGGTCTCGGCCCCGTCGTCGGTGACGAACACCTCGCCGTGCTGGAACGGGTTCATGGTGCCGGGGTCGACGTTGAGGTACGGGTCGAGCTTCTGCATGGTGACCCGGAGGCCGCGAAGCGTGAGAAGCCGCCCCAGGCTGGACGCCGTCAGTCCCTTGCCGAGGCTGGAGGCGACACCGCCGGTGACGAAGAGATGCTTGGTAGGACGTGATCTACCAGTGGCTGCCGAAGGCAAGAAGGCGCTCCCGTGGTCGTGATGAGGCGGACGAGCTCATCGTCCACGGGCCACCAGGATAACAAGTGTCCAGCCCTGGGCGGGCGCGACCCTGGAGAACTCCCCGCCCAGCAGGACACGGAGCGCCCCGACCCGGTCCGGGTCGGGGCGCCGTCGCGTGCTAGAGGGCCCTACAGGCGCGGGGTGGCGGCGCTGGGCATGATCGTGCGGAGCTGGCGGGTCAGCTCGTCGATCAGGGAGCGGGCCTGGTCGGCGGCCTGGCGGGCGGCGTCGCGCTCCTGGGACAGCTCGGCGATCTGGGCGCGCTGCTCGGTGACGGCCTGGGCGAGCTGGTCGACCCACTGGTCGCGTTCGGCGAGCTTCTCGGCGACGGCGTCGCGCTCGGCGGCCATCTGCCGCATCCCGGTCACGGCCTTGTCGCGCTCGCGGCCGGCCTGGTCGGCGCGGCCGCGGGCGAGGGTCAGCTCGGACTCGGCGCGCGCCTGGGCCTGGACGGCGGCCTCGCGGGCGCGCTCGGCGGCCTCCCTGGCCTTGGCGCCGGCGTCGCGCTCGCGCTCGGCCTTCTTGGCGGCCTCCAGGGACTGCGCGGCCGTGTCGAGGGCCTGCTGGCGCTCGGCCTCGGCGGCCTCGGCGCGGCCGGCGGCCTCCTGGACGCGGCGCTCGGCGTCCTGCGCGCGGCGCTCGGCCTCCTGGGCGCGGCGCTCGTTCTCCTGGGCACGGCGCTCGGCGACCTCGGCGCGGCGCCGGGACTCGTCGGCCTCCTTGCCGGCGGCGACGACCGCGTGCTGGAGGTTCTGCGCGGTCATCTCGGCGTCGGTGACCTTGGCGCGCAGCTGCGCCAGCTCCGCGTGCGCGTTCTCCAGCGCGCGGGACAGCTCGGCGGCCTGCTCGGCGACGCGGTCGCGCTCGGCCTCGGCGGAGCGGCGCCCGCCGACGGCGTCCTCGACGGCGCGCAGCGCGTCGTCGCGGGCCTCGCTCATGGCGTCGCGCTGCTGTATCGCCTGGCGGACCGTGGCCTCGGCCTCGGCGACGCGGCGCTCGGCCTGCTCGATCTGGGCCTGGACCTGCTCCATCTGCGCGCGCGCCTGGTCGGCCTGGGCGCGGGCCTGGTCGGCCTGGACCCGGCCCTGCTGGGCCTGGTTCCACGCCGCGGCCGCGTCGCGCTGCGCGTTCTCCTTCTCGGTCTGGAGCGCGGCGATCTGCGTGACGGCCTCGTTCTGGACCTCGGCGGCGCGGCGCTCGGCCTCGGCGACCTGGCGCTCGGCCTCGACGGCGCGGCGGTCCGCCTGCTCGGCCTGGCCGCGGGCGCGCTGCACCTCGCCCCAGGCGGCGGCCGCGTCGCGCTGCGCCGACTCCTTCTCCTGCTGGACGGCGGCGACCTGCGCGGCCGTCTCGGTCTGCGCCTCGCTGACCTTGCGCTCCCCGGCGGCGAGCGCGTCGCCGATGAGGTCGGCCATCTGGCGCAGCCGCTCGACGATGTCCCAGGGCTGGGCCTCGGGCTGCTCGGCGTCGGGGCGCACCATCTCGCCGGTCTGGCCGTGGCGGCCGCCGCCCTGCCCGGGCTTGGCCATCTGGATCGGCTGCTGCGCGGCCGGCAGGGCCGGCGGCGCGGCCTCGTGCGGGCGGCCCGGGTCGCGTCCCATGGCGGGCCAGGGCGCCGCCGCGTCCGGGACGCCGCGGGTGCCGCCCGATCCGTTCAGCTCGCTCACCGTTCTCCTCGCCTCACGGCCGGGAGCCCGGCGACCGGCATGGCGCCGCCCGGCCTGCTCGCCGCTTTCCTCGGACGGCTCGTCACTTCGCTCACGTGTCTCCTCGCCCGGCGGCGCGGGGCCGCGTTCGCGGGGGTCGTTGTGCACATCTCGTTCGCTCCGCTGCCGGCCCTGTGGCTCCTCGCTTCGCTCACTGAAGGCACTCTAGTCCCGACCAGCGGAGCGTTTGCCCAGTTTGGGGTTTACTTTCTCGACTCCCCTGCGGCGTTCCCGCACGAAGACGCCCAGATGGCGGCCGGTACGGGCCGTCCCACGGTGCCGCGGGTCACATCGGGCGGACGGGCGGGGCGGGTGGGACAATCGCGCCTCATGGAGCTTCGCACCCTGTATCCGCCGATCGAGCCGTACGACTCCGGGCTGCTCGACGTCGGCGACGGCGACGAGATCTACTGGGAGGTCTGCGGGAACCCGGACGGCAAGCCCGCGGTCATGGTCCACGGCGGCCCGGGGGCCGGGTGCAGCCCGGCGCACCGCCGGCAGTTCGACCCGGAGGCGTACCGGATCGTCCTGTTCGACCAGCGCAACTGCGGGCGCAGCGTGCCGCACGCGAAGGACCCGGAGGTGTCGCTGGAGGCGAACACCACCTGGAACCTCGTCGCGGACATGGAGCGGCTGCGCGAGCACCTCGGCATCGACCGCTGGCTGGTGTTCGGCGGGAGCTGGGGCAGCGCGCTGTCGCTGGCCTACGCCCAGACCCATCCAGACCGGGTGAGCGAGCTGGTGCTGCGCGGCATCTTCACCCTGCGCCCGTTCGAGTTGTACTGGTTCTACCAAGAAGGCGCGTCCCTGCTGTTCCCCGACCTGTGGGAGAAGTACGTCGAGCCGATCCCCGAGGACGAGCGGGAGGACCTCATCTCGGCGTTCAACGAGCGGCTCAACTCCCCCGACCGGCAGGTGCGGGTCGCGGCGGCGAAGGCGTGGGCGACCTGGGAGGGCTCGACGATCACGCTGCGCCCCGACGCGGAGCTGGCGGCGGGGTTCGGCGAGCCGGACTACGCGGTGGCGTTCGCGCGCATCGAGAACCACTACTTCGTCAACGAGGGGTTCTTCGAGGACGAGCAGCTGATCCGGGACGTGGACAAGATCCGCCACATCCCGGCGGTGATCGTGCAGGGCCGCTACGACGTGTGCACGCCGGCGGCGACGGCGTGGGACCTGCACCGCGCGTGGCCGGAGGCCGACTTCCACCTCGTGGACGACGCGGGCCACGCGTTCAGCGAGCCGGGAATCCTGCACCGGCTGATCGAGGCGACCGACCGCTTCGCCGCGGCACGGTAAAGACACGGTTTAGAACGAAATGAGCCGGTCAAGATAGCGGCTTGCCCGGCAAAAAGAACGGCACGACGGCCCCGCGAGAAGCGGCCACTCCCTAACGTGGCAGTCAACCGGGCCGATATGCGGCCGGGGTCGGCTCCCCATGGCGGGCCCCGGCCGGCGCCTCCTCAGTCCGAAACCCGCGATTTCTTACTCATCGGCAACCCACTCCTTACCGCGTGGTCAGTGATCCTGCCCCTTGAAGGCAACCAGGTGCGGCCTCCCAGGGCCCGCCCCAACGCCGTGGTCCCCATCCGCCCCAGAACGCCCGCGACCGGACGACCTCCGGCGATGCGACGTGACGCCCGCCGCACCCCGCGCGTTGACACCGAATCTGAGTGACTTACCTCACACAACCGATACACAAAACCCCTCCCGGGGCGACGCCGGAACATTAAGCTGACGTTCAGGAAGCGTCCTGGGTGCTTCCGCGATCAGTTCGGCAGTACCTCCTGCGTATCAGCGGGAAAGGCCGACCACCGCCCGCGCGGCGCCCATTCGAATTGCACCGAATTCGGCAAAGCCCTTAACCCTACCCAGCGCGATGCGCGGCTAAACATCCCGCCGATAACATTCCTCTGCGATCACGGCGCGAGATTCGCTAAGTTGCCTGGACATGGCAGCGCAACCCCTGGAATCACCGACCCGACGCCCGGACGCGAACGAGACGAACGCGGAAGTGCAACTCCAGGAGCCGAGCCTCTCCGATGGCCCGCGGCTGTGGCGGATCGCCCGGGACTCACAGGTCCTGGACGTCAACTCGCCGTACAGTTACACGCTTTGGTGCCGCGATTTCGCGGACACTTCCGTGGTGGCGCGCGACGGCGCCGGCCCGTGCGGATTCATCACCGGCTACGTCCGCCCGTCCCGGCCGGACACGTTCTTCGTGTGGCAGGTCGCCGTCGACCGCGAGCACCGCGGCCAGGGCCTGGCCCGCCGCATGCTGGACCGCCTCGCCGACCGGCTCGCGCCGCGCGGGCACCGGTACATGGAGGCCACGGTGACCCCGGACAACACCGCTTCCACCGCGATGTTCGAATCGTTCGCCCGGGACCGCGGGTGCGAGGTCGCCCGCAGCCCGCTGTTCGGCGCGGAGCACTTCCCCGATGGGGGACACGAGCCCGAGGTGCTCTTCAGGATCGGCCCGATCGCCGCCGCGAACTGACCCACTCCACCCCCCATCCGCTCCCCCACTCCGACTGCCTGGGAGGCAGACATGGACGCTTTCGCCCGCCTGGAATCGGAAGTCCGCGGCTACTGCCGAGGGTGGCCCACGGTGTTCACCACCGCACAGGGCAGCCACATGACCGACGAGAACGGTAAAACGTACCTCGATTTCTTCGCCGGTGCCGGCACCCTCAACTACGGGCACAACAACCCGCAGCTGAAACGCCGGCTGCTGGACTATCTCGCCAGTGACTCCATCGTGCACAGCCTCGACATGTACACCGCCGCGAAACGGGAGTTCCTGGAACGATTCAGCGAGTACGTCCTGCAGCCGCGGGGGCTGGACTACAAGGTCCAGTTCCCGGGCCCGGCGGGCAACAACTCGGTCGAGGCGGCGCTGAAACTCGCGCGGAAGTACACCGGCCGCGAGACCGTCGTCAGCTTCACCAACGCCTTCCACGGGATGACGCTCGGCGCGCTCGCCGTCACCGGCAACTCGATGAAGCGCACCGGCGCCGGCGTGCCGCTCGGCCACGGCGTGGCCATGCCGTACGACAACTACCTGGACGGCCGCACCCCGGACTTCCTGCTGTTCGACACGATGCTCGACGACAGCGGCAGCGGCCTGGACAAGCCCGCCGCCGTCATCGTCGAGACCGTGCAGGGCGAGGGCGGCATCAACGTCGCCACCGCCGAGTGGCTGCGCGGCCTGCAGGACCTGTGCCGCCGGCACGACATCCTGCTCATCGTCGACGACGTCCAGATGGGCTGCGGCCGCACCGGCCCGTTCTTCAGCTTCGAGGAGGCCGGGATCACCCCGGACATCGTCTGCCTGTCCAAGTCGCTCAGCGGCTACGGGCTGCCGTTCGCGGTCACGCTCATGAAGCGGGAGCTGGACGTGTGGGACCCGGGCGAGCACAACGGCACCTTCCGCGGCTTCAACCCCGCGTTCGTCACCGCCGTCGCCGCGCTGGAGGACTACTGGACCGGCGACGACATGGAGAAGCAGACCCTCGCCAAGGGCCAGCAGGTCGAGCGCGCGCTGCAGGACATCGCGCTCTCGCACGCCGGCGCGGTCGACTCCGTCCGCGGCCGGGGCCTCGCGTGGGGCCTGGTGATGAAGGACCCCGAGACGGCCCCGAAGGTGTGCGCCGAGGCGTTCGCCCGCGGCCTGCTGATGGAGACCTCCGGCCCCGAGGGCGAGGTCGTCAAGCTGCTGCCGCCGCTCACCACGACCGAGGCCGAGCTGGCGCACGGCCTGGAGATCATCGCGGACTCGGTCGAGGCCGTCCGCACGAAGGTCGCGGTCTGACCCGCGCCGCAGCGCCCAGCACGCACCCGGAACCACCGCCGCGCCCCCGGCACCACTGGAAAGAGGAGTTTCATGATCGTTCGTTCCCTTGACGAGATCGTCGGCACCGAGCGCGACGTGCAGGCGCCGACCTGGTGCAGCCGCCGGTTCGTGCTCGCCAAGGAGGGCGTCGGATTCTCGCTGCACGAGACGATCCTGTACGCGGGGACCGAGACGAAGATGTGGTACGCCAACCACATCGAGGCCGTCTACTGCATCGAGGGCCAGGGCGAGCTCACCAACGACGAGACCGGTGAGAAGCACGACATCAGGCCCGGCGTGATGTACCTGCTCGACGGCCACGAGCACCACACGCTGCGCGCGCACACGGACGTCAAGACGGTGTGCGTCTTCAACCCGCCCTGCACCGGCCGGGAGGTCCATGACGAGAACGGTGTCTACCCCCTGCTGACTGAGGAGGACGCATGAGCATCATCGAGTCCCATCCGACCATCGACGACGCCTACCCCACCCGGAAGGCCGCCGAGGCGGCGCTGCTGTACCGGCAGGACCCGGTCGTGCACGGCGGCCCCGAGGACGGGCCCATCGACGGCGCCACCCTCGACGCGTTCGAGGCCAACGGCTTCCTGTCGGTCGACCAGCTGCTCGCGCCGGAGGAGGTCGAGGACTACCGCGCCGAGCTGCGCCGGCTGTCCTCGGACCCGGAGGTCCTGGCCGACGAGCGCACGGTCACCGAGCGCGGCTCCGACGAGGTCCGCTCCATCTTCGAGGTCCACCGGATCAGCGAGGTGTTCGCCGGTCTCGTCCGCGACCCCCGCGTGGTCGGCCGGGCCCGGCAGATCCTCGGCTCGGACGTCTACGTGCACCAGAGCCGGGTCAACTACAAGCCGGGCTTCACCGGCAAGGACTTCTACTGGCACTCCGACTTCGAGACCTGGCACGCCGAGGACGGCATGCCGCGCATGCGCGCGGTGAGCATATCCATAGCGCTCACCGAGAATTTCGTGCACAATGGCGGGCTAATGATTATGCCTGGCTCGCACAAGACCTTCGTGGCCTGTGTCGGGGAGACCCCGGACGACCACTACAAGGAGTCGCTGCGCGGCCAGGAGATCGGGACGCCCGACCCGAACAGCCTGTCGATTCTCGCGGACAAGCACGGAATCGAGCTGTTCACCGGCCCGGCGGGCTCCGCGACCATGTTCGACTGCAACTGCATGCACGGCTCGAACGGCAACATCACCCCCTTCCCGCGCTCCAACGTGTTCATCGTGTTCAACAGCGTTGAGAACACGTGCGTCGAGCCCTTCTCGGCTCCCGCTCCCCGGCCGACGTTCATCGGCGCACGCGATTTCAGCCCGGTGCTCGACTGACCGGCTGACAACAATTCGATAACCCCGACCGTTCGCCCCGCGCACGCGGGGGGCCGTTTACCACCGGCCCCCCGCGTGCGCGTGGCACACCCGACAGGAGTTCAACGATGACTTCTTCGAGACGAGACTTCCTCCGCACCGCCGTGCTGCTGTCCGCCGCGGCGCCGCTTGCCGCGGCGGGCTGCTCCACGACGGATCCGGAGAAGGAGAAGGCGGGCGGCGGCACGCTGCAGAAGGCCAAGGACTCCGGAACCATCACCGTGGGCTTCGCCAACGAGGCGCCGTACGGCTTCACCGACAAATCCGGGAAGCTGACCGGTGAGGCGCCCGAACTGGCCCGCGTCATCTTCAAGAACCTCGGCATCGACGAGATCAAGGGCGTGCAGGTCGACTTCGGCGGGCTGATCGCCGGGCTCAACGCCAAGCGGTTCGACGCGATCGCCGCCGGCATGTTCATCAACCCGGAGCGGTGCGCGTCCGCGGCCTTCGCGAACCCCGAGTACGTCGCCAAGAGCGCCTTCATGGTCAAGGAGGGCAACCCGAAGGGGCTGAAGAACGAGAAGGACCCGGCGGCCAAGGGCGTCAAGGTCGGCGTCCTCACCGGCGCGGTCGAGGCCGGCTACGCCGAGAAGAGCGGCGTGAAGAAGGGCGACATCAAGACCTACGCCGACCAGGCGAGCGCCTACGAGGGCCTCAAGGCCGGCCGCGTCGACTGCATCTGGCTGACCCGCATCTCGCTGGCCGACCTGCTGTCCAAGCACCAGGGCGAGGGCTTCGAGGTGACCGAGGCGTTCATCCCGGTCATCGACGGCAAGGAGCAGTTCGGCGCGGGCGCGTTCGCGTTCCGCAAGGCCGACTCGGACCTGCTGACCGCCTGGAACGGCGAGCTCGACAAGCTCAAGCAGCAGAACGGGCTGCTGCCGGTCCTGCAGCCCTTCGGTTTCACCCAGGCCGACATGCCCGGCCCGGACGACACCGCCGCCAAGTTCTGCAAGGGCTGATCGCGCGTGTCCGACGTCCTCGACAGCTACCCCCAGTGGCTGGACGGCGCGTGGGTCACGGTCCGGCTCACCCTGCTCGGCGGCGCGCTGGCGCTGGTGCTCGCGCTGCTGTTCGGCATGGCGGGCACCTCGCGCCACGCGTGGGTGCGCGTGCTGAACCGGTTCTACGTGGAGTTCTTCCGCGGCAACGCCACGCTGGTGCTGCTGTTCTGGTTCTTCTACGCGCTCCCGCTCATCGGCCTGCGGTTCACCACGATGTTCGCGGCCGTGCTGGCCCTCGGCCTGAACGTCGGCGCCTACGGCGCGGAGGTGGTGCGCGGCTCGATCAACGCCGTCCCGAAGGCGCAGTACGAGGCCACGATCGCGCTGAACTTCACCCCGTTCCAGCGGATGCGGCGCGTGCTGCTGCCGCAGGCGTTCGCGCTGATGCTGCCGCCGTTCGGCAACCTGCTCATCGAGCTGATGAAGGGAACGGCGATCGTGTCCCTGGTCGGTCTCGTCGACCTGACCCGCGTGTCGAAGAACATCCAGGGCAGCACCGGCGAGACCGTCGCGGCGTTCACGATGGTGCTGGTCCTGTACTTCGTCATCGCGCAGGTGCTGCAGCTGTTCGTCCGGTACGCCGAACGCCGCGTGGACCGCATGCTCGGCCGCCGGCTGCCCGCTGAGCCGTCCCTCGGGACGGTCGCGGCGGGCGCCCCCGGAGCGGGGGTGGCCGGCTGATGAGCTGGGACTGGCAGTACTCCGGGGACATCCTCCCCGACCTGCTCAGCGGGCTGCGCTACACGGTCGTCGCGACGCTCGGCGGCTATGTGATCGCGATCGTCCTCGGGCTGGTGTGGACGCTGCTGCGCCGCACCCCGAGCAGGGTCTTCAACCAGACGATCCGGTGGATCACCGAGTTCATCAGGTCGACCCCGCTGATCCCGCAGCTGTACTTCGTGTTCTTCGTGCTGCCCGCCTGGGGCATCACGATCGGGTCGCTGACCGCGGGCATCATCACGCTCGGGGTCCACTACTCGACCTACACCGCCGAGGTGTACCGGGCCGGGATCGCGGACGTGCCGAAGGGGCAGTGGGAGGCGTGCACCGCGCTGAACCTGCCGAAGTCGCGGGTGTGGCTGGACGTGATCCTGCCGCAGGCGATCCGCCGCGTGATCCCGACGCTCGGCAACTACCTGATCGCGATGTTCAAGGACTCGCCGATGCTGCTGGCCATCAACGTCGCGGAGCTGCTGTTCTCGGCGTACAAGGTCGGTTCGCAGAGCCTGCAGTTCCTGGAACCGATCACGATGGTCGGCCTGTTGTTCGTGCTCGTCAGCGTCATATCCTCGATACTCGTCCGCCGCTTGGAGAGGCGTTATGCCACCACCTAACACACCGGAAGTGCCGAAGGACGCAGCGGCAGACACCGCGTCCGACGTCGTCCTGGAGAAGGGCGCCTCCACCGGGAAGGGCGCCGCGCCCGAGGGCGTGCCCGCCGCGGACCTGCCGCACGGCGCCGCGCCCGGAATCCGCTTCGAGAAGGTGGTCAAGCGGTTCGGCCCCAACGTGGTCCTGCGCGAGCTGGACTTCACGGTGGCGCCGGGCGAGCGCGTGACGCTGATCGGGCCGAGCGGTTCGGGCAAGACCACGATCCTGCGGCTGCTGATGACGCTGGAGAAGCTCGACGAGGGCCTCATCTGGATCGGCGACGAGACGCTCTGGCACATGGAGCGGGGCGGCAGGCGCGTCCCGGCGAACCAGAAGCACCTGCACGAGATGCGCAAGCAGGTCGGCATGGTGTTCCAGCAGTTCAACCTGTTCCCCAACATGAACGTGCTGCGCAACCTCACCGAGGGGCCGGTGCGGGTGCTGGGGGTGCCGAAGGACGAGGCGGTCGAGCGCGCCAAGGGCCTGCTCGACATGGTCGGCCTCGCCGACAAGGAGAACGCGCACCCGACCCAGCTGTCGGGCGGCCAGCAGCAGCGGGTGGCGATCGCGCGGGCGCTCGCCATGCAGCCGAAGGTGCTGCTGCTGGACGAGGTCACCTCCGCCCTGGACCCCGAGCTCGTCGTCGGCGTCCAGGACCTGCTGCGCGACATCGCGCGGCAGAGCGACCTCACGATGCTGTGCGTCACGCACGAGATGGCCTTCGCCAAGGACATCTCCAACCGGGTCCTGATGTTCGACCAGGGCCAGATCGTCGAGGAGGGCCCGCCGGAGCAGATCTTCGGCGAGCCGTCCGAGCAGCGCACCCGGGACTTCCTCCAGGCCGTCCTGGCGTCCTGAGCGGATCTCCGGCCCGCCGCCCGCGTCCCCGTCGCCCCGGGGACGCGGGCGGCACTCGTTTCGCCGGCACTCGTTTCGGCCGTACGCGTTTCGGCCGGAAGCGTCTCGGCGGTGCCCGTCTCAGCGGACGCCGGGCCAGGCGCCGGCGACGAGCCGCGCCCAGTCGAGGGCGGGGGCGCCGGCGCCGTACTGGCGGGCGATCTCGGCCGGGAAGCTGCCGAGCGGGGCCTTGGCGGGCTCGCGGGCGATCTGCTCGACCATGGTCTCGGTGAGGCCGGCGCCCGGTGCGAGGCGCGGGAACGCGGTGTGCGCGCGGTCGGCGAGGCCGCCCGGGAGGGCGTCCGCGCCCATGCCGACGACGTCGGCGCCGCTGCCGGCGTGGGTGAGGGCGATCTCGGGGCGCATCCGTTCGGCGATGCCCCTGCTGGTGTGCAGGGCGATGGCCTCCCAGACGACGCGGGCCCGCTCGCCGTCCAAGCCGTGCTCGGTGAGGAACCGCGCGGCGGTGTCGGCGCCGTCCACTTCGAAGCGCCCGCCGCCGTCGCCCTGCTCGGTGAGGCCCATGTCGTGCAGGACGGCCGCGAGGAACAGCACCTCGTCGTCGTAGTCGGCGCCCGGCCGCACGCCCCGCGCCTCCCCGAGCGCGCGGCCGAACAGGTAGGTGCGGACGCTGTGGTTGGCGAGCGCGGCGGGCGCCGTCGCGAACACCAGGTCGTAGGCCATGCGGGTCAGGTCGGTGTCGGGCAGTGCGAACTCGGCGAAATGGTCGGACACGAAGACTCCTTCTAGCTGTCGCTGGGAACGCCACTGATCGTCCGACGCCGGGCGGCGGCCCGGCCAGTGTCCGGATTGCCGATATGCGCTACGTTCTGGCCATGCATGTGGTGGCGGTGCTCGCGCTGGACGGCGTCGTGGCGTTCGACCTCGCCGTCCCGGGCCAGGTGTTCGGCGTGACCACCGCGTCCGGGGGCGGTCCGCTCTACGAGACGCGGGTGTGCACGCCGCCGGGCGGCGCGGCGACGTCCGCGGCGCTGGGGCGGATGCGGGTGGACGCCCCGTTCGGCCTGGACGCGCTCGCCGCCGCCGACACGGTCGTCGTCCCCGGGCACGAGGACGTGCGGTCCGACCCGCCCGCCGAGATCCTGGACGCGCTGCGCGGCGCGGCCGGGCGCGGGGCGCGGATCGCCTCGATCTGCGTCGGCGCGTTCGTGCTGGCCGCGGCCGGGCTGCTGGACGGCCGCCGCGCCACCACGCACTGGCGGTACGCCGGGGCGATGGCCCGGCGGTTCCCGGCGGTCGAGGTCGATCCGTCGGTGCTGTACGTGGACGGCGGGCAGGTCCTCACCTCGGCGGGCGTCGCGGCCGGGATCGACCTGTGCCTGCATCTCGTCCGCCGCGACCACGGCTCGGCGACGGCGGCGCGCACCGCCCGCCGGATCGTGATGCCGCCGCAGCGGGACGGCGGCCAGGCGCAGTTCATCCGGCACGAGGACCCGCCGGACGGGGGCGCCGCGCTCCAGCCGACGCTGGCCTGGCTGGAGGCCAACCTGCACCGGCCGCTGACGCTGGACGACATCGCGCGGCAGGCGTCGGTGAGCGTCCGGACGCTGACCCGGCGGTTCCGCGAGCAGGCGGGGACGACGCCGCGGCAGTGGCTCGCGCGCGCCCGCGTGCACCGGGCGCAGCAGCTCCTGGAGAGCACGGACCTGCCGGTCGAGCGGGTCGCGGCCGAGGCCGGGTTCGGCTCGCCGGTGACGCTGCGCGCCCATTTCGCCCGGCAGGTCGGCGCGTCCCCGCTGGCGTACCGGGGCGCGTTCCGCGCCCGCTCCTGATCACCCCGCCCCGTTCCATACCGAACGTCGTTCTGTACGGTGGCACTTACGGACGAGGAGAGCGAGGCGATGGGCACTTCGAGGGGCACTTCGATCGCCGGGCTCGGGATGACCGAGCTCGGCAGGGTGTACGGGCGCAGCCCGCGGCGGCTGGCCGCGGACGCGGTGCGGCTCGCCGCCGCCGACGCGGGCCTGGCGCTCGGCGACCTGGACGGGCTGCTGGTCAGCCACGGCATGGGCGGCTCCCCCGGCATCGAGCTGGCCGGCACCCTCGGGCTGCACGACCTGCGGCTGCTGTCGCAGGTCAACGCGTTCGGCGCGACGGCCGGGGCGATGGTGTCGTACGCGGCGTCGGCCGTGCTCAGCGGCACCGCGACCACCGTGGCGTGCGTGTTCGCGGACGCGCCGCTCAAACCGAAGCAGTCGGCGGGCTCGGCCTACAACCGCGACGCGCGCGAGTGGTACGGGTTCGGCGGGATGACGGCGGCGCTCGGGCTGCGCAGCGTCAACTCCTACTACGCGCTCGCCGCGCAGCGCCACATGGCCCGGTACGGGACGACCAGCGAGCAGCTCGGCGCGATCGCGGTGGCGACGCGGGAGTGGGCGTCGCGCAACCCGCTCGCGCAGATGCGCGACCCGATCACGCTGGCGGACCACCAGAACTCACGGTGGGTGTCCGAGCCGCTGCACCTGCTGGACTGCTGCCTGGTCTCCAACGGCGCCGTCGCGGTCATCGTGACGAGCGACGACCGGGCCCGCGACCTGGCCCGGCCGCCCGTCCACCTGTGGGGCTGGGGGCAGGGGCACCCCGGGCACCGCAAGGAGCGCGGCAGCGACTTCGGCCTGACGACCGGCGCGGCCTCCTCCGGGGCGACGGCGATGAAGATGGCCGGGATCACCCCGTCCGACGTGGACGTGTGCGAGCTGTACGACTGCTACACCTACACGGTCCTGGTGTCGCTGGAGGACTACGGGTTCTGCGCCAAGGGCGAGGGCGGCGCGTTCGCCGCGTCCGGCGCGCTCGGGCCGGGCGGGTCGCTGCCGACCAACACCGGCGGCGGGCAGCTGTCGGCGTACTACATGTGGGGCATGACGCCGCTGTCGGAGGCCGTGATCCAGGCGCGCGGGGACGGCGGGGAGCGGCAGGCGCCGGCCGCCGACGTGATCCTCGTCAGCGGGAACGGCGGCATCCTCGACCACCACTCCACGCTGATCGTCAGCCCGCACCGGAAGGGGGCCTAGCCGATGGAGATCGGCGTTCTGCGGCGGGACGGGCGCACCGACCCGTTCTTCGACGGCACCGCGTCCGACCGCCTCGTGATCAAGCGCTGCGAGGCGTGCGACCGGTGGTTCGCGCCGGACGCCGCCGGCTGCCCCGGGTGCGGCGAGGAGGACCTCGGCTGGGCCGAGGCGAGCGGCGCCGCGACCCTGGTGACCTGGACCGTCCTGCCCAAGGACCCGCCCGCCTTCCTGGCGCTGGTCGAGCTGGCCGAGGGGCCGTGGCTGCACGCCCGGCTGGACGGCGTGGCGCGGGCGGACCTGCGCGAGGGGCTGCCGCTGCGGGCCGTGTTCGAGCATCCGGCGGAGGGCGAGTCCTACATCCTGTTCCGGCCCTGACCGGCACCGGCCTCCCGGGCCCAGCGGGCACTGGACCGAATGACGTTCGGTCCATTAGCGTCGGGGCATGAACACCGAGGTCTGCGAACGGTTCGGCATCGAGTTCCCGCTGTTCGCCTTCAGCCACTGCCGCGACGTCGTCGCCGCCGTCACCAACGCCGGCGGCTTCGGCGTCCTCGGGGCCGTCGCCTACACCCCCGAGCGGCTGGAGGAGGAGCTGCGCTGGATCGACGACCACGTCCACGGCCGCCCCTACGGGGTGGACGTGCTGGTCCCCGGCAAGATCGACAAGGCGGCGGAGAGCGGCGGCGGCCTCGACGCGATGCTCGCCGCGGTCCCGGACGAGCACTGGACGTTCCTCACCGGCCTGTTCGAGAAGTACGACGTGCCGCTGCCCGACTTCGACAAGGCCAGGCGGTCCAACTCGCGCGGCGGCACGCAGGTCACCAAGAAGGGCGCCACCGAGCTGATCGACGTGTCGCTCGCGCACCCCATCGGGCTCATCGCCAGCGCCCTCGGCACCCCTCCCCCGCTCATGGTGGACAAGGCCCGGGAGGCGGGCGTCCCCGTCGCCGCGCTGGTCGGCACGTCCGAGCACGCCCGCCGCCAGGTCGCCGCCGGCGCCGACCTGATCATCGCGCAGGGCGGCGAGGCCGGCGGGCACACCGGCGAGATCTCCACGATGGTGCTCGTCCCCGAGGTCGTCGACACGGTCGCGCCGGTGCCCGTCCTCGCGGCGGGCGGCATCGCCACCGGCCGGCAGATGGCCGCCGCGCTCGCGCTCGGCGCGTCCGGCGTCTGGTGCGGCTCGGTCTGGCTCACCACGGAGGAGGCGGAGACGTCCCCGGCCGTCAAGGAGAAGATGCTCGCCGCCACGTCCCGCGACACGATCCGGTCGCGGTCGCGCACCGGCAAGCCCGCCCGGCAGCTGCGCTCCGCCTGGACCGAGGAGTGGGAGGGCCCCGCGTCCCCCGGCCCGCTCGGCATGCCGCTGCAGATGATCGTCGCCGAGGGCGCGATGCGGCAGATCACCAAGGTGGCCGAGTCCGGAAACCCCGGCGCCCGCGCGCTCGCCAACTACTTCGTCGGCCAGTGCGTCGGCCTGATGAACACCGTCAAGCCCGCCCGCCAGGTCGTCTACGACATGGTCGAGGACTTCGCGAACGCCGTGGAGCGCCTCAACCGCATCACGAGCGAGGACTGACCGGGGACGCCCCTTGGCGTCGACGGTGGTCATGGTCGCGTACACGATGTCGCCGATGTAGGCGTCGAACTGGTCCTTGATCTCGGCGAACGACGTCGCTTTCGTGGCCACTGCTCTTCCCTTCCTGCTCAGGCGGCGGTCTTGGCGGGCTCTGCGTGCGTGCTTCCGGTGGTGGACGCTTCGTCCGGGGCGGCGGGTGTACGGAGGCCGAACGCGATCACGACCGCGCCGAGTGCCGCCGCCGCGGCCGGGACGGCCAGGGCGGTCCGCAGCGCGTCCAGGCCCGTGCCGGCGGCGACGCTGACGGCGGTGACGGCCGACAGCCCGAGCGCCGTCCCGAACTGGAAGGACGTGTAGAGCAGGCCGCCCGCCAGGCCGTGCTCGCCCTCCTCGACACCGTGGCGAGGAACTGGAAGCCCGCGAACGCACCCAGGAACAGCAGCGCGGCCACGTTCACCCGCACCAGCGGGACCGTCCGCAGGATGCCGAGCCGCACCAGCGGCGACCTCGACCGCCTCTCGACCGCGACGACCGCGAGCACGCCGCCGGCGACCAAGCCCAGCGAGAACCCGCCCGCCGCCGTCCCCGCGTACACTCCGAGCGCCCGGGTGCGCGCCGGGCCCTCGGGGAAGGTGGAGGTGACCAGCGCCAGCCCGGCAGGCGCCATGAACGCGGCGGCGACGCCCGTGACGAACCGCGCGGCCAGCAGCATCCAGCCCCCGGTGGCGAATCCGCCGGTGCCCCAGCAGGTCGGCGGCCCGGCCGCCCAGCAGCATGAATCCGCCGTAGCTGCCGACCCGGCGCTAGTCCAAGCGAAGGGGCGGCGGCCCGGGGAACCGCATCCACACCACCGTCCGGTCCCCGTCCGGCCGCACGCCCCACTCCAGGCTCAGCGCGTCGATGATCCGCAGCCCCCGCCCGTCCTCGGCGAGCGGATCGTCCCGCATCACCGGCCGCGTCCCGCCCGCCCCGTCATCGGCGACCTCGGCGACGACGTCCCCGTCCATCACGGAGAACAGCACCGTCACCCTCCCCCGCCGCCCCGACGCGGTGTGCTCGACCGCGTTCGTGAACGCCTCGTTCACGCACGTCTGGACGTCCCCGAGCGACGGATGCCCCTCCCCCAGCACGTCCCGCGCGAAGAGGCGCACATGCTTCGCCGACCGCTCCACGCCCGGCAGCGTGAGCGCCGCGATGACCTCGCTGATCGCCATGAAGATCCCTTCTCTCGGGACTCAGGCTCCAAGCACGGCGCGACGGCCGCACCACGTTCCGTGTTCTCCGAAAGGACCCCTCACTGAAAATTCAGCGCTCTCCCGTTTTCCGGACATCCGACTCCGTAGCGTGACACTCTGATCACATGTCGGAAGCGACCCTGTCCACGACGCGCCGCCGCAAGATCGGACGAGTGCTCCGCCGACTGCGTGAGGAGTCCGGATACACCCTCAAGACCGCCGGCGCGCACCTCGAACGCTCCCCCTCGTCCCTGAGCCAGATCGAGAACGGCGTGCAATGGCTGCGCCTCCGCGACCTCGGCTTCATCCTCGACCGGTACCACGTCCCCACCGACCTCCGCGCCGCCCTCATGACCCTGGCCGAACAAGACCGCCAACCGGGCTGGTGGGACGCCTACCGAGACCTGGTCAGCCCCGAGGCCCTCGACCGGGTCTCCCTGGAATACGACGCCTCCCGCATCATCACCACGGAGACCACGTTCATCCCCGGCCTCCTCCAGACCGAAAGCTACGCCCGCGCCGTCAACTCCACACGGGTTCCCGTAAGACCGACGGACGCGGTCGAACGCTATGTCGCGTTTCGCCTGGCACGGCAGGGAATCCTTCGCCGCGAAAACCCCGCCCGCATACAGGTGGTCCTGGATGAGGCAGCGCTCCGTCGTCCTCGTGGCGGTCGCCACGTTATGCGAAGCCAGCTCCGCAGACTCCTTAACGAGGCCGAGCAAGAGCACGTGCTCTTGCAGATCTTGCCGTTGAGCATCGATCCCGGCGCAGCATACGTAGGCCAATTCCAGCTCATCGAGATCGGCTCGCCACCCATCGTCAGGGCGGTCCTGACCGATCATTTCACCGGCCAGTGGATCCTGGAGGAGGAGGAAGCCGTCTCGGAGTACCAATCAAGGTTCACCGACCTGCGCTCTTCCGCACTCGACGAACCGGCTTCTCGGGAACTGATCAACCGCATAATATCGGAGCTATGAGCACCTCAGACCGGCCACCCGTCATGTGGCGAAAGAGCAGCTACAGCGGCTCACAAGCCGACGACTGCGTAGAAGTGGCACCTGATGGCGCCTCAGTGGCAGTCCGAGACTCGAAGGATCCGGACGGGCCCATGCTCGCCTTTGCTCCCCGCGCCTGGAACGATTTCCTCACCAAACTCAAGGACCGGCATTCCTCCTTGTAGATGCGGGTGGCGGGGGCGCTTTACCGGGTGTCCTCCGCCAGGTGCACGAGAGCCGGCCTCCGTCACTGCCACGTGGACGCGGCCGGGTGGAAAGTGCGCGCACTCGATGGCCAACGTCCTGGAGCCCGCACGTGCCGCCGCGGCCGGCGTCCGCCTCAGACGCGGTCGGCCTTGAGGGCGATCTGAGCGGTGGTCCAGGCCAGCCCCATGAGGGCGAGCGCGGTCACGAGCATCCATTCGTCGATGAGGTCGACGGTGACCGGGGCCAGGTTGACCGACTTGCCCAGGGCCCCGAAGGCGATCACCGGCCACAGCACCGCGACGAAGCCCTCAAGGACGACGGCCGGCCCGAGCAGTGCCCCGAGCAGCCTGCGGGACGCCGTTCCGGCGAGCAGCGGCCTGTTCACCGCCGTGAAGGCGAGCATGAGCGCGGCCGCGCCCGCCAGCCAGGCGAAGACCATGCCGTACCCGACGTCGGCGGTCCCGGAGTACCGCAGGGCCGCCGCGATGGGGATCCGTCCCACCGGCGCCGCGAGGAGAGCCGCCAGGTTGACGACGACCACGCAGGCGAGGACGAGCACGGGCCGGTGAGGGAGGCTCCACAGCCATGCCGAGAGGGCGATCAGAAGCACCAGCAGCCCCATCAGCCAGTACGGGCCTTCCTCCAGCACGACTTTCGCCCCCATCCCGTCGTGGAGCTGGAACGGCAACAGGAGGGTGCCGGCGACGGCGGTCCAGGCGCAGGCGAGAGCGCCCCGGGCGGCGACCGGACGGCGGCTTTCGTGCGCGGGCCCCGGAGCGGACGGACGATTAGGGGCAGTAGGCCGTTCGCCGCCATCGGCCACGGCGGTGAGCAGGTCGCGGGCCTGTGCGGGAGTCAGCCGGGCGGCGGGGTCTTTGCGGAGCAAGCCGGTGAGGAGCCGCGCGAGCGGCCCGCCGCATGCGGGTGGGGGCGGCTCCTGTGTGGCGATGGCGATGAACAGGGCACCGTGGGTGGGAGCGGTGAACGGCGGGCGGCCCTCCACCGCCGCGTACAGGGTCGCGCCTAACGACCACAGGTCAGAGGCGGGTGTGGCGGTATGGCCGTGCACCTGCTCGGGCGACATGTAGGCGGGCGTGCCCAGCACCGCGCCCGACCGGGTGAGCGTGGCGTCGCCCTCCACCGCGGCGATGCCGAAGTCGGTGAGGACGACCCGCTCCCCTTCCAGCAGCACGTTGGCCGGCTTGACGTCGCGGTGCACGATCCCCTGCGCGTGCGCGGCCGACAGGGCGTCCAGCATCGCCAGGCCGATTGCGGCCACCTGCCGCGCGGGTAACCGCCCCTGTTCCGCCAGCAGCCGCTCCAGCGACCGACCCCGGATCAGCTCCATCACGATCCACGGGCGGCCGTCCTCGCCCATGACCCGGTCGTAGACGGTGACGATGGCCGGGTGCCGAAGCCGGGCGGCGGCCCGGGCCTCGCGCTCCATCCGCGCGTACCACACCGCCCGCTCCTGCTCGGTGACCTGCTCGGGCACCCGCAGTTCCTTGATGGCGACCTCCCGGTCGAGGTCGGCGTCATGGGCCCGCCACACCGACCCCATGCCGCCCTGCCCGATCCGCCCGAGGTTGCGGTAGCGGCCCGCCAGCACCCCTTCACGGTCCCAGCTCACGATCAGAATTTACCGCGCCCTCCCCGACGGGATCGGTTCGAAGGCGCGCTGCCGTGGGCGGGGCGGTGCCAGGATTGCCGGTGCGGGACCGGACGACCGTCGAGGAGGCGCCATGGCCGGGGATGCTCAGGGGTGGGGCGGGCAGCTGTGGGCGGCCGCCGATCTGCTCACTCCGATGGCGATCCGGGTGGCGGCGACGCTGCGGCTGGCCGACCACATCGCGGGCGGCGCGCGGACGGTCGAGGCGCTCGCCGCGGCGGCGGGCGCCGACGCCGACGCGCTGGGACGGCTCATGGGGCATCTGGTGACCGCCCGTGTTCTGGTCCGCGAGGACGACGGTGCCTATGAGCTGACTGACCTGGGCGAGCAGCTTCGTGATGACCATCCAGGGGGCCTGCGGGTCTGGCTCGACCTGGAAGGGGCCATCGGGCATGCCGATCTGTGCTTCACCGAACTGCTCCACACCGTGCGCACCGGGGAGCCCGCCTTCCCGCGCCGTTTCGGCCGGACGTTCTGGGAGGACCTGTCGGCCGACGCGCGGCGCGCGGCGTCGTTCGACGCGTTGATGGGCGGGCGGCTGGCGGAAGAGGCGCCCGTGCTGGCCGCCGCCTACCCCTGGGGCGGTCTCGGTCGCGTGGTCGACGTGGGCGGCGGCGACGGGAGCCTGCTGATCGCCGTCCTTCGCGCCCACGAAGACCTGCGCGGAACGGTGATCGACCTGGCCGGGCCGGTCGCGCGCGCCAAGGCGGCCATCGCCGGGGCCGGACTGGACGACCGGGCCGACGCCGAGGCGGGCAGCTTCTTCGACCCCCTTCCCGCCGGGGCCGGCGGATACCTGCTCTCGGGCGTCCTCCACGACTGGGACGACGAGCGGGCCGCGCGGATCCTGCGGCGGTGCGCCGAGGCGGCGTCGGGGACGGGGAAGGTGCTCGTGGTGGAGCACGTCGCCAACGTCGAGAGCGACACGCGGGACACCGAAGGCGACCTGCGGATGCTCTGCTACGTCCGCGGCAGGGAGCGCACCCTGGCCGAACTGGGCGAGCTGGCCGCGTCGGCCGGTCTGCGGGTCGGCTCGGTCAGGCCGGGCGGACTGCACTCGATCGTCGAGTTGGAGCCGTCCGGCTGACCCAAGAAACGCTCCCACGCGGACCGGCGGGTGATCGCCGGCGCGGCGCCCATCCGGGCCCAGGGGAGCCCTGGCAAACGTCCGGCCTGAGGGGTCGTGGGACGATGGCGCCGTGTCCGTGATGCCGGAGCCCGTTGCCCCCGACGCGCCGGGAATGATCTCCCGGCCGCTGCTCACGCAATGGTGGCTCGACCTGGCGTTCATCCACTGGGCGGTGGAGCCGCGGCGGGTCGCGCCGCTGCTACCGGACGGCGTCGAACCCGACACGCTGGACGGGGTCACCTATGTCGGCCTCGTCGCCTTCTGGATGGACCGGGTCGGCTGGCTCGGGCTGCCCGGCGTCCCCTACCTCGGGACGTTCCCGGAGACGAACGTCCGGCTGTACTCGGTGGACGCGCGGGGGCGGCGGGGCGTGGTGTTCCGGTCGCTGGACGCCTCGCGGCTGCTGCCCGTGGCGATCGCGCGGGCGGCGTTCCGGATGCCGTACCAGTGGTCGCACATGTCCGTCCGGGCCCGCAAGGACGTCGTCAGCTACACCAGTTCGCGGCGGTGGCCCGGGCCGCGCGGCGCCTACAGCCGGATCGACGTGCGGATCGGCGAGCGGGTGGCGGAACCGTCCGAACTGGAGCATTTCCTCACCGCTCGCTGGGGCATGCACAACGAGGTCTTCGGGCGGGTGCGGTTCCTGCCGAACGTCCACCCGCGATGGCCGCTGCACCGGGCGACGCTGCTGCGCTGCGAGCAGGACCTTGTGGCGGCGGCGGGGCTGCCGGGGCCGCTGGGCGAGCCGGTCAGCGTGCTGTACTCGCCGGGCGTGCCGGTGCGGTTCGGCCTGCCCGTCGGCTGATCACTCGACCGGAGGGCCGGGGAAGCGCATCACCGGGTTGCTGCGGCCCGCGAGCAGCAGGACGAGCACGATCCCGGCGGCGGCGTAGCAGCCGAGCACGATCAGGGGCCGGGCCAGGTCGTTGCCGTCGAAGTAGACGGCGTTCCGGACGGCCTCCGTCCCGGCCCAGTTGGGCAGCCACGGGCCGACGTCCCGCCAGAACCCCGGCAGCATCTGCAGCGGCCACGGCCCCCCGGCGGCCGGGTTGCCGAGCACGACGAACACCACGATCGCCAGCGCCGTCCCGATGATGCCGAGCAGGCTCTCGGCGGCGGCCGTCGCGACCGCGATGGCGAACACGCAGAGCGCGCCGACGCCGGTGAGCAGCCAGGGGTGGCCGGGCAGGTAGCCGTAGCCGGTCTCCACGATCAGCGTCCCGGCGGCGCCGACGGCCGCCGAGTACACCGCGAAGGCCAGCACGCGGACGACGGCGTCGCGCGGCGTCCGGGCCGCCATCCCCCGGTAGAGGCCGACGATCGCGGCGACCAGGTAGCCGCTGACGATCCACGCGATCACCAGGTAGAACGGGACGAGCCCTTCGGAGTCCCCGGGGTCGGCGGGCACCACGTCCTGCACGGCCAGGGTCTGCCCACTGGACGCCGCGACCTGCGCGAACGCGCCGCGCAGCAGGCCGCTGGTGGCCGGGCCGAACGCGGTGGTGACGAGCAGCCGGCCCTGCTGCGGCACGTAGGCGCCGTAGACGTCGCGGTGGCGGATCGCCCGCCGCGCGGCCTCGGCGGTCGGGTACCCGCGCGTGTCGAACTGGTCGCCCTGGCGGTCCAGCGCGGCGCCGACGCGGGCCGCGGCGTCCGGCGGGCCGACCACAGCCACCGGCAGCCGGTGCGGGTGCGGCGCGTGGAGCCCGCCCACGTAGGACGCGATGAACGCCGCGCCGAGCAGGAAGACGGCCGCCATGAACAGCGCGGTGACCGGATAGGAGACACCGCGTTCGGGCTGAGGCGAGCCGGTCATTGCCTATGGCTACCCTGTCGTCACGATACGTAACTGCGCTTGCGTGCGCGAGGTGCGGATGCTTTATAAATGCACATTCATTTATTAATGGGGGTGCGATGGCGGGGCGGCCGAGGGGCGTCGACGACGCGGCGATCCTGCGGGCGGCGGTCGAGGTGATCGGACGGGTCGGACCGGCCCGGCTCACCCTCGCCGCCGTGGCCGGCGAGGTGGGGGTGGTGCCGGGCACGCTCGTCCAGCGGTTCGGGTCCAAGCGCGGGCTGCTGGTGGCGCTGGCCGCGTCCGCCGTCCGGGACGCCGACGCGCTGCACGAGCGGGCGAGGGCGGGGCACGCGTCGGCGCTCGCGGCGCTCGACGCCTTCGCGGTCGAGGGGATGTCCGAGATGTCCACGCCGGAGCGGTTCGCGAACCACCTGGCCTTCCTGTGCGCGGACCTCACCGACCCCGAGCTGCACGAGCACGCCCTGGCCGTCCACCGGGCGCAGTGCCGCGTGATCGAACTGCTGCTCGGCGAGGCGGCGGCCGGCGGCGAGCTCCGCCCCGGCACCGACACCCGCGCCCTGGCCCGGACGATCCGGGCCGTCGTCGCGGGAACCGGCCTGAGCTGGGCCCTCGACCGCGAGGGGACGCTCCCGGAGCGGCTCCGCCAGGAGATCCGCGCCGTCCTCGCACCGCACGTCCGCGAGGACGCGCCGCACCTCCGCACGGGCAGGGAGGAACCATGGGGATACTGACCGGGCGTACTCCGAGTCCCCCGCCTATCTCGGACGGGCGGTCGCCGCCCTCGCCGCCGACCCGAACATCATGGACAAGTCGGGCCGGGCGCTGGCCACCTCGGGCCTCTACGAGGAGTACGGCTTCACCGACGCCGACGGCACGCGGCCGGACTTCGCCGCCCACTGGGCCGAGGCGCCGCTGGACGAGTACGGGCCGCTCGGCGACCCGCTATAGCCCGCCGACGACGAGGCGGCCGCCCCGCACGGCGACGTCCGTCCCGAAGGCGCGGCAGGCGGCGGTGAACCGCTCGGTGATCCAGGCGTGGTCGGCGCCCTCCGCGCACTCCGTGCGGGCGAAGTCCAGCCGGAGCGGCACCGCCTCGACCCGGGACGGCCGCCCCTCGTCCACGGTGACCAGGAACAGCAGGCCCAGGTCGTTGCGGAGCATCGGATCGACGATGTAGTCGTCGATGAAGTCGCCCATGTCGAACACGACCGGCGGGGCCGCACCGTGGAAGACGTGCGCCGAACTGCCCGCGACGAGCGACGCGCCGGCGTCCACGAGGCTCCGGGCCGCCCGGCGGACGTAGCGCGGCGGCTCCGAGGTCATGTTCGGGCCCCAGTGCGGCATGACGAGCACGGTCCCGACGCCGTCCCGCAGCTCGCTGATCCGCCGCGCCAGGTCGTCCGGGACGCCCTCGCGCAGATCGGTGAAGGCGACACCGGGGCGGTCGGGCCCCGCGGCGAAGTCGGCCGGGTGGTCGGTGACGCCCACCACCGCCACCCGCGTGCCCCGCGCCTCCAGCACGGCCGGCTCCTCCGCCGCCGCGAGATCCTCTCCGGCGCCGACCGTGCGGATGCCCGCCCGCCCCAGGAGACCGACCGTGTCCGCCAGCGCGTCGGCGCCGTAGTCGAGGGCGTGGTTGTTGGCGAGCGTCACGCAGTCGACGCCCAGTTCGGTGAGGACGTCGACCGCGTCCGGCGGAGCCCGGAAGTGGAAGGGCTTGCCCGGGGCGTCCCAGGGCCGCCCGCGATCGGAGACGCAGCACTCCAGGTTCAGCAGCGCCAGGTCCGCCTCCGCGAACGCGTCGCGCACGCCGCCGGAGAACAGGCCGTGCGGGCCGGACTCGGCGATCCGGATTCCCACTCCGCGCCCGAGCATGGTGTCCCCGGCGAGCGCCACCGTGATGGCCATCGGGTCCTCCCTCGACGGGACGTCCCCTCCCAGCCTACGAACCGCGCGCTCCCCCGCTAGGACAGCGGGCGGCCCGGGCCCTTCTTGATCTGCTCGATGAACAGCTGCGCGAGGGCGTGCTGGCCGGCGACCGTCGGGTGGTAGCTGCGCGGCTCCGCCTCCAGGGCGGGCAGCTTCAGCGCCAGGCCGTTCATGTAGGCGTTCCGGCTGCCGACCTCGTGCCCGGCGAACGCGCCGTAGGCGTCGACGAACTCGACGCTGCCGGGGGCGCGCGTGGCGGCCTTGCGGGCGTCGGCCTCCGCGACCGACTGCCGGATCAGCTGCCCCAGCTCGTAGGCGCGGGCGTTCAGCCAGCGCTGGTCCGACACCGTGATGTTGTCCGCGTCCACGCCGCTGACCTCGGAGAACGCCTTGGGGTACCCCATCACGACCACCCGCGCGCCGGGGGCCCGCGCGGTGATGTCGGCGAGCAGGGACGGCAGGCTCTGGCGCAGCTCGGCCATCTTCCCGGCGATCTCCTCGCCCTGCCGGGTGCAGCTCTTGCTCCACGGCAGCTTCACCACGCAGCCGGCGAGGACCTTGGAGAACCCGACGTCGTTGCCGCCGATGCTGAGGGTGATCAGGCTGGTGTCGCGCCCGATGCGCCCGATCTGCGGGGGCTCGCCGTGCCGTCCCTTCAGGACGTCGCGGGTCGTGGCGCCCGAGCAGGCCCAGAACGAGGTGCCCTTCGCGAACCGGAACGCCTGGGAGACCTCGTGGTAGTACGCCTTGGACGTCCGGTGGCAGCGGGCGAGCGGGTTGTGGTCGGCCGGGGTCGCCTCCGCGCCGACGCCCGCCGAGTAGGAGTCCCCGAGCGCGACGTAGGCGCCGCGCGTGGCCGCCTCCAGCGGCGTCGGGGCCCGCTCGGCGGCGACCGGGTCGGCGCGCTGCTCCGGGACGGGCGTCCGGCATCCGGCGCCGAACACCTCGCAGCGCGCGGCGGGCAGCGCCACCACCGGGACGACGGCCAGTGCCAGCAGGACGGCGAGGAGGACGAGCGCGGCGCGGCGCTCGCCGAGACGGTCCCGCAGCCGTGCGACCGGGCTGATCAAGCGTCCTCCTCCACGTCCCTCAGGCAGACGTCCGCGCGCCGCCGCCGGTTCCCGCCTTTACATTGTAGATCCGTTATTGGGGGCAGGGCGCCCACATGGCGATGCGCGGCCCGAGGTCGTGCAGGCCCGCCTCGATCTCGGCGGCCCAGTAGGACCTGATCCCCGGGCCCCACCGCTCCTCCGGCAGCTCCGCGAAGCCGTGCCGGGCGTACCAGGGGCCGTTCCACGGGACGTCCCGGTACGTCAGCAGGCTGACGCCGGGCGCCCCGGACGCCGCCGCCCCCGCCATGACCTCCGCGAGCAGCGCGGCGCCGATCCCCCGCCCGGTCAGGTCGCCGCGCACCGAGATCTGCTCCAGGTGCGCGGCGCCGTCGACCTCCTCGACCGCCGCGAAGCCCACCGCCGGGTCGCCGGCCACCACGATCCGGGCGGCGCCGTCACCGATCAGCTGCTCGATCACGGTCGGGCCGGGCGGGAACACGATCCCGATCTCCCGGAACATCGCGTCGCCCGAGTTCTCGATGTCCGCCAGCCGCGGCAGGTCCGCGGGCCGCGCCGGCCGCACCTCGTACCCCATGCCGCGAATCGTAGGCGGCGCGGCCGCGTGCCGCCGCCCATTTAGCGGCCGTCCGGGCGCGCCGCCGCCGGCGCGAGCGACAGGTCCCAGTACTCGGCGTAGCGGCCGCCGCGCTCCAGCAGCTCCTCGTGGGTGCCCTCCTCCACGATCCGGCCGCCGTCCAGGAACGCGATGCGGTCGGCGCGGCGGACCGTCCGCATCCGGTGCGCCACCATCACCACGGTCCGGCCCGCCATCAGGCGCTCGATGCCCGCGTGGACGGCCGCCTCGTTCACCGGGTCCAGCGCGGAGGTCACCTCGTCCAGCAGCACGATGGGCGCGTCCTTCAGCAGCGCCCGCGCGATCGAGACCCGCTGCCGCTCGCCGCCCGACAGCAGCGCGCCGCCCTCGCCGACGTTCGCGTCCCATCCGCCGGGCAGCCGCTCGACCACCTCGTCCAGCCGGGCCGCGGTCGCCGCCGCCCGCACCTCCGCGTCGCCCGCGCCGGGACGGCCGAGGCGCACGTTCTCCTCGATCGTGCCGTCGAAGAGGTAGACGTCCTGGAAGACGACGGCGATCTGCTCCATCAGCACGTCGGTGCTGATCTCGCGCACGTCCACCCCTCCGACGCGGACCGCCCCCTCGTCCACGTCGTAGAAGCGGGCGAGGAGCTGGAGCAGGGTGCTCTTGCCCGCGCCCGACGGGCCGACGACGGCGAGCCGCCGCCCCTCCGGCACCGCCAGCGACAGGCCGCGGATCACGGTGCGGTCGTCCCGCCGGAAGGTGACGGACGCGAACTCCACGTCGCGGCGCACCGGCCGGACCGGTTCGGCCGGCTCCGGCAGCGGCGCGGTGCGCAGCACCTCGTCCAGCCGCGCCAGCTGGGAGCGGGCCGCCCGCATCCGGCCGGCGAACTCCGACAGCGCCAGCAGCGGGTCGGCGCAGCGGGCGGCCAGCACCAGGACCGCCAGCAGCTCCGCCGCGCCGACGTCCCCGCCGAGCGCGAGGTGGGCGCCGAGGACCAGCATCCCGGTGAACACCGCCTGCACCGCGAGGGACAGGCCGAGGGCGCCGGGCAGCGCCGACAGCGTCGTGCGGCGGGACGCGCGCCGCAGCTCGGCGAGGGCGTCGTCGAGCAGCCGGAAGCGCTCGGTGGTCCGGCCCCCGGCCCGCAGCACCGGCTGGGCCTGGAGGTACTCGATGACGCGCCCGGTCGCCTCGTGGGCGCGCTGGTGGCGGTCCTCGTCGGCGGCGGCCGTCGAGCGCCCCGCCCACACCTGGATCAGCGCGACGAGCGGGACGGCGGCGAGCGCCGCCAGCCCGAGCTGCCAGTTGTAGGCGAGCATCACGGCGACGATCGTCAGCGGGGTCGCGCAGGCGGAGATGTACGGCGCCAGCAGGTGGGCGATCACGCTCATCGCCTGCAGCACGCCGGGCCCGGCCAGGACCGACACCTCCCCGACGCGGCCCGGCCCGTACCAGCCGACGGGCAGCCGGGCGAGGTGGTCGCCGAGCCGGTGGTACATGCCGTCCAGCAGCGTCGTCCCGGCGCGGAAACCGGACAGGTCGCTGACGTAGCGCAGCACCGCGTACCCGGCGACCGCCGCGCCGAACGCGATCAGCCACGGGCGGGCGTCGCCGGGCGTGCCGCCGAACAGCTCCCGCAGGACGGGGACCAGCAGCGCGCAGGCCAGCCCCTCGACCACCGCGGTCGCCGTCATCAGCGCCACCGTGCGGCGCACCGGCGGGGCGTACTCGGGTCCCAGCACGCGCAGCAGCAGTCGGATCATCGGGGCATGCCTCCCTGTGGCACGGCGTCGTTCCCGTCGGCGGCCGCCGACCGGTGGGCGTCCCAGAGCGCGGCGAACCGCCCGCCGCGGGCGAGCAGGTCGGCGGGCCGGCCGCGCTCGGCGATCGCCCCGTCCTCCAGGACCACGACGGTGTCGGCGTCCGCGATCGTCTCCATGCGGTGGGCGATGACCAGGACCGTCCGGTCGCCCTTCAGCGCGGCGAGGGCGCGGCGGACCGCCCGCTCGGTCCGCGGGTCGGCGAACGCGGTCGCCTCGTCCAGCACCAGGACGGGGGTGCCGGCGAGCAGCGCGCGGGCGAGCGCGATCCGCTGCGCCTCGCCGCCCGACAGCCGCGCCTCGTCGCCGATCACGGTGTCGTAGCCGCGCGGCAGCTCCATGATCCGGTCGTGGACGTCGGCGAGCCGCGCGGCGCGGACCACGTCGTCGCGCCCGGCCCCCGGTACGGCGAGCGCGATGTTGTCGGCGACCGGCGCGCGCAGCAGCCGGACGTCCTGGAACACGAAGGAGACCGCCCGGTACAGCTCGCGGCTCCCGATCTCGCGCAGGTCCGCGCCGCCGAGCAGGACGGCGCCCTCGTCCGGGTCGAAGAACCGCGGCAGGAGCTGGACGAGCGTGGACTTCCCGCTCCCCGACGGCCCGACGACGGCGGTGACCGTCCCCGGTTCGAGGACCAGGTCGACGCCGCGCAGCACCTCCCGGCCGGCGTCGTAGCCGAACCGGACGCCGCGCAGCTCCACCCGGTGGCCGCGCGGCGCGACCGGGCGGGCCGGCTCGGGCAGCGCCGGCACGTCGAGCACCTCCCGGATCCGGCCGACCGCGCGGCGGGCGGCCTGCATGTCGTCGAAGCCGTGGCCGAGGGCCTCCACCGGCGCGGCGAGCCCCAGTCCGAGCAGCAGGAACGGCAGCAGGTCCGCGGCGGGCATGCCGCCCTCGGTGATCAGCACCGCGCCGCCGGTCAGCACCACCAGCAGCACGAACGGCGGCGACAGCACCACCTGCATCGCGGCGGCGATCCCGGCGAGGCCGCGCACCATCCGGTAGAAGGAGGTGGTGAAGGCGTCCACGGCGGTGAAGAACGCGCGGTGGGCGCGCTCGCCGCCGCCGAACGTCTTCACCACCGCGATGCCCTGGACGAACTCGACGACGGAGTCGGAGATCCGCCCCATCGCCGCGTCGAACTCCTGCTGCTCGCGCAGCCGGGCGGGGGTCATCATCAGCGGCACCGTCGCCACCGCCAGCGCCACCGGGATCAGCGTGATGAGCGTGAGCCGCCAGTCGACGGTGAACAGGTAGGCCAGCGACACCGCCGGCACGACGAACGCGGAGACCAGCTCGCCGGGGGTGTGGGCGATGAACGGGTGGACGGCGCTCACGTCCTCCCCCGCGACCTTCGCCAGCTCGCCCGTCCGGCGGCGCGACAGCCAGCCGATCGGCACGAGCCCGAGCCGGGCGGCCAGCCGGCGGCGGAAGTCCAGCTGCACCCGGTCGTCGAGGAGGTGCCCGAGCGCCGACGCAGCGCCCGTGGCCAGCAGCCGGACGAGCAGTCCGGCCGCGCCCGCGACGACGGCGGTCCAGACGTGGCCGCGGTCGAGCGGGCCGGGCGACAGCAGGGCGCGGCCCAGCTCGACGACCGCCAGCAGCGGGGCCAGCCCCGCGACGGCGCCGACCACCTGGAGGGCCACGACGGCGGTGAAGCTCCACCGGTAGGGGCGCAGCAGCCCCGGCGCGCTCACCGCTCCCCCGTCGCGCCGGACCGCTTCTCCCGGCGGCTGCCGCGCGGCAGGGTCGCGGCCATGATCGTGCTGGGGGTGTCCAGCTCGATGCGGTGCCAGCGCCCGCGCGGGACGACGGCGGCGGTCCCGGCCGTCAGCCGGATCTCCTCCTCCCGCCGCCCCGCCCTCTCCGGGCGCAGGTAGAGGCGGATCTTCCCGATGAGGCAGGACACGACCTCGTCGGCCTCGGGGTGGACCTCCCAGTGGTCGGCGTGGACGTCGGCGGCGGTCTTGGCGTGGAACGTCCGAAGCTGCCAGTCGTCCAGGTCGAGGGGGCCCGCCGCACTCCCGGTGCGGACGGTGCCGCCCCGCTGGAGGTGCACGGGTGCCCCGAAGAGGTCGATCGGCGCGACGGTCATGCGGAGGTTCCTTCCTGCGGCGGCGGGCTCGTCCTGGGCAGGACGGTGAGGGCGATGAGGGCGGCGGCGGCCAGCAGGACCGCGGCGAGGGTCAGGCCGAGCGCGTACCCGTCGTTGAGGGCCGCGGGCGTGGCGGCGCCGCCGGCGCGGTCGCTCGCCGCGGTGCCGAGGGCGGCCAGGCCGAGCGACGCGCCGATCTGGCGGGAGCTGTTGAGCAGCCCGGAGGCGACCCCGGTCTCGGCCGGGGCGACGCCGCCGGTGGCGATGGAGACGATCGGCCCCAGGCACAGCCCGAAGCCGGTGCTGGCGACGACCGCGGGGCCGAGGACGTCCACGCCGTACGAGCCGTCCGGGCTGATGAGGCCGAACCAGGCGAACCCGGCCGCGCCCAGCGCCGCGCCGGCGGCCAGGAGGCGGCGGGGCGCGAAGCGGTAGCCGAGCTTCACGGCGAGCACGGAGCCCGCGATCACCCCGAGGGCGAACGGCACGAACATGACGCCGGTCAGCGCCGCGCCGTGCCCGAGGACCCGCTGGAGGTACAGCGACATGAAGTAGAACGCCGAGGCCATGGCGGCGCCGGTCAGCAGGATGAAGGCGTTGGCGCCGGCGACCGAGCGGTTGGCGAACAGGCCGAGCCGCACCAGCGGGTCGCGGGTGGTGCGCCGCTCGACCAGGACGAACGCGGCCAGCAGCACGGCGGCGGACACCAGGCTCGCCATCGTCGGGGCCGACGTCCACGCGTGCTGGTCCGCGCGGACGACCCCGAACACCAGCAGGGTGAGCCCGCCGGTGGCGAGGACGGCGCCGAGCACGTCCGGGCGTCCCCCGCGCACCGGCGGCGGGGCGGCGGCGACGCCCCGCCAGGCCATGCCCAGCGCGACCGCGGCCATCGGCACGTTCACGAACATCACCGCGCGCCAGCTCGCGTACTCGGTGAGGACCCCGCCGATGAGGACGCCGAGGGCGCCGCCGGCGGCGTTCACCGCGCTCCAGATCCCGAAGGCCCGCACGCGCGCGCGGCCCGAGGGGAAGGCGTCGGCCAGCAGCGCCAGCGCGGCCGGGGCCAGCGCGGCGGCGCCGACGCCCTGCGCGGCGCGCGCCGCCACCAGGTGGCCGGGCGCCTGCGCGAAGCCGCCGAGCAGGGACGCGAGGCCGAACAGGCCGAGCCCCGCCAGCAGGACCCGCTTGCGTCCGTACCGGTCGGCGGCCTTCCCGCCGAGCAGCAGCAGCCCGCCGAAGGTGAGCGCGTAGGCGTGGATCACCCAGGTCAGCCCGGCCAGGCTGAAGCCGAGCCCGGCGGCGATCTCCGGGAGCCCGACGTTCACCACCGACAGGTCCAGCGACACCATGAACTGCACGACGGCGACGGCGGCGAGGACGAGCCCCGCCCGCGCCTCGGGCGCGGCGGCCGGCGCCGTCCGCGCCGATTCCCTGATCGTCATCGCCGCCCTCCGGGGGCCGCGCGGGACTGCCTTCGTTGACTCGTGCGCATGCCGGACATCGTCGTGTCCGGGCCGGTCCGCGGTCGTCCTGCCGGGGAAGACTCCTTCGTCCGGTACCCGGGGCGCAGGAACCGCCGGCCTACTTCCCCGGGAGTAGCCGGGTTCTGCGACGTGCGGCGGAGGCACACCGCCCGGAAAGCGCCATAATCTACGCAGATGAGTTTCTTGGACGGGTGGCGGCCGCTCGCCCAGGACGCCCTGCTCGCCGCGGTGGTGGCGGTCCTGCCGGTGGTCTTCGTCGTGGCCGCGCCGGACGCGGGCCCCGCCGACGTCGCGCTCGCCCTCGCCGGCTGCCTCGCGCTCGTCGCGTGGCGGCGGGCGCCGCTGGCGGCGCTGCTGGTCAGCACGGCCTGCATGCTCACGGTCATGGTGCACGCCCAGCCGGGCCCGTCGCCCGTCTTCCCGGTGCTGGTGGCGGTGTTCGCCGCGGTGCGGGCCGGCCACCGGGCGGCCCCGGCGCTCGCGGGCGCGGCCTTCCTCGGCGCCGACCTCGCGGCCCGGCTGCCCGGCGACGGCGGGCCCATCGACGACCTGGAGAGCACGTCGCTGATGCTCGGCTGGTTCGTCGCGGCCGGCGTGGCCGCGACGGTCGCCCGGCACCGGCAGGCGTACCTGGAGGAGGTCGAGCACCGCGCCGCCGAGGCCGAGCGGACCCGCGAGGAGGCGGCGCTGCGCAGCGCGAGCGAGGAGCGGCTGCGCATCGCCCGGGAGCTGCACGACTCCCTCACCCACAGCATCTCGATCATCAGGGTGCAGGCCGGGGTGGCCGTGCACGTGGCGCGGCGGCGCGGCGAGGACGTGCCGCCCGCGCTGCTGGTGATCCAGGAGGCCAGCGGCGAGGCGATGCGCGAGCTGCGCGCCACCCTGAAGGTGATGCGCGGCGACGCCGGGTCCGACGGCCCGGCCACCGGGCTCGACCGGCTGGACGACCTGGTGGAGCGGGCCCGCTCCACCGGGCTCCCGGCCACCCTGACGATCTCCGGCGTCCGCCGCGACCTGCCGGACGAGGTGGACCGGGCCGCGTACCGGATCGTCCAGGAGGCCCTCACCAACGTCTCCCGGCACGCGGGCGGCGCGGCCGCCGCCGTGCGCATCGACTACGCCGACGGCGGCCTGGTGGTGCGCGTCGACGACGACGGCAAGGCCGACCCGGACGCGCCGCCCGTCCCCGGCACCGGCCTGCTCGGCATGCGCGAGCGGGTCACCGCGCTCGGCGGCCGGCTGCGCGCCGAGCCCCGCCCCGAGGGCGGCTTCACCGTGTGCGCCGAGCTCCCGCTGGGAGAGCCGGCGTGATCCGCGTGCTGCTCGTGGACGACCAGGCGCTCATCCGCGGCGGCTTCCGGGCCCTGCTGGAGATCGAGGACGACATCGAGGTGGTCGCCGAGGCCGCCAACGGCGAGGAGGCCGTCGCACTCGCCGCCGAGCACCGGCCCGACGTCGCGCTCGTCGACGTCCAGATGCCGGTGATGGACGGCATCGAGGCGACCCGGCTGATCGCCGCCGACGAGCGGCTGACCGGCGTCCACGTCGTGATCCTCACCAACTACGGCCTCGACGAGTACGTCTTCAACGCGCTCCGCGCCGGCGCCTGCGGCTTCATGGTGAAGGACACCGAGCCCGCCGACCTGGTGCAGGGCGTCCGGGTCGCGGCCCGCGGCGACGCGCTGCTGTCCCCCGCGATCACCCGCCGGCTGATCGGCGAGTACGTCGCGCGCCGCCCCGGCCCCGCGCCCGGCGCGCTCGGCGTGCTGACCAACCGGGAGCGGGAGGTCACCGCGCTGGTGGCGCGCGGGCTGTCCAACGACGAGATCGCCGCGCACATGGTGATCAGCCCGACCACCGCGAAGACGCACGTCAGCCGGGCGATGATCAAGCTGGGCGCGCGGGACCGCGCGCAGCTCGTCGTGTTCGCCTACGAGTCCGGGCTCGTCGCCCCGCGCACCGCCTGACCCGGCCCGCCTCAGGAGTAGTAGCGCATGTGCCAGTCCATCGGCGGCTCGCCGTAGGCGTCGGCGGGCGGCCGCGGGCCGAACTCGACCGCGGAGCCGTGGGCCAGCTCGGCGATGACCGCCGCCGCCTCGACGCCCGCGCGCCAGTGCTCGGGGACGGCCCGCGCCCCGTACCGGGCGCCGAGGAGGCCGCCGCAGACGGCGCCGGTGGCGTCGCTGTCGCCGGAGTGGTTGACGGCGAGCAGCAGCCCGCGCGGGACGATCTCCAGCGGGTACCCGCCCGCGGCCTCCGTCGCCAGCGCCGCGTAGACGGCGATGGCGAGGGCCTCCGGGCCGGTGAAGCCGCGGCCGAGGCCCTCCAGCCGCGCGGCGGACGGCGGACCGCCGCGCACCAGGCCGACCGCCTGCTCCAGCGCGGCCGTCGTCTCCTCGTGGCCGCGGTGCTCGCGCAGTTCCGCCATGGCGTGCTCCACGGCGTCGCCGAGGGACGCGCCGTGGACGAGTGAGGACACCGCGACGGCGAACGCTCCGGCGGGCAGGTGGCCCGAGGGGTGGCCGTGGGTGAGGGCCGCCGTGCCCTGCCCCCGGGTGAAGACGGCCGCGCGGTCGGGGTGGCCGAACCCCGCAGCGGCGGCGCGGATCGTCCCGCCGCAGCCCTTGGAGTCGTTGACCGGCTCGTCGACCCGGCCGAGCGGCCGGCCCGGCTTGCCGCGTGCCGCGGCCTTGCGGAGGGCGGCGAGGGTGGTGCGGCCCGCGCCGCGGCGGGCCGTCACCGCCGGGTCCCGCAGGGCGGGGCCGCTCATGTGCAGGTCCTGTCCGGGGAGCGGCTCGCCCTGGGCCGCCAGCCACGCGAGGTAGTTGGACTGGACGAGGCCGAAGTACGCGCCGCCGATGCCCCTGGCGCGGGCCCGGATGGACGCCTGGACGCCCGCCTGCGCGGTGAGCAGCCCCAGCTGCGTCGCCTCCCCGATCTCGCCCCGCCCCGCGAACCCGGTGACGCCGGCCGGGCCGTGCGCGGCGCGGATCTCGGCGAGCGCCATGCCCTCGACGGGGCGTCCGAGCGCGTCGCCGACCGCGCCGCCGAACAGGCAGCCGAGCATCCGGTCGCCGGTCGTGTCCGTCATGCCGGTCACGCTACCGGTGCGGCGCGCTCGGTCACCGCCGATTGGCCTTCCTCGGCACGGCGCGCGAATGAGCGCGGGCCGTGCCATCTCCCTGGCGCGCGGTCGACCTTGTGATGTACCGGAAAGCCACCGAAGAATGTCCGCGCGGCTAGCCCGCGCGCATTATCGGACGGTCGGGCCGCCGGACGACCTGCTCGACTTATTCGCATTTGGTCCGATTCTCCGGACACGCCCGCTCCCCCGGCATTGCGGCGGGTACAGGAATTCGCCAAGTGGCGCGGCGCGCATTCGCGGTGCCATACTCCGCTCGTTTCGCCTTTCGCGAGGGCGGAATTGGGAGCTCCTCCAAGGAAATGCACGCCCCGGCACAGGGAGAGAAGATGAAGCCGTACGAAACCCCCGTCCTGGTGGCGGCCGGCTCGTTCCGCAAGGTGACCGGCCTGCTCGGCCGGCACGGCAACGACCGCGTCGTGCTCAGCAAGAACTGACGAGCGGCCCCTTGACGCACATGCCCGAACCGAACGGCATGCCGGGCCGCGGCGAGGCGTTCTTCGTGGTCCTGCCGGACCACGCGGCCGCCCTCGCCGTGGCCTCGGCCGTCCCGCACGACCGGACGCTGCGGTACGCCTCCGGACGGCCCTGGCTGATCGGGAACTGGCCCGGCGCCGCGATCACCGCGGCACAGGCCGGCGCCGCCCGGATCGCCGTCCTCGGCACCCCGGCCCCCGCCGACCGGCTCCGCCGCGAGGCGGGGCGGCTCACCGGCCTCACCGCGCTGGACCGGCTCGCCCGCACCCTCCCCGGCAGCTTCCACCTCGTGGCCGCGCTGGACGGCCGCACCCGCGTCCAGGGCGACGCGGCGGGGCTGCGGCTGCTCTTCCACGCCCGGGTCGGCGGCGTGACCGTCGCCGCCGACCGCGCCGACGTCCTCGCCGCGCTGGCCGGCGCCGGCCTCGACGAGCGGCAGGTCGCGGCGCGGCTGCTGTGGCCGCTCCCGCATCCGCTGCCGCACACCCCGATGTGGCGCGGCCTCACCGCCGTGGAACCGGGCGAGCAGCTGAACCTGGAGCCGGACGGCGGCGCCCGCGTGCGCCGCTGGTGGACGCCGCCCGAGGCCGAGCGGTCCCTGGCCGCGGGCGCCACCGACCTCGCGGACGCGCTCACCGCGGCCGTCGACGCGCGCACGGCCGGCGGCGGGACGGTGAGCTGCGACCTGTCCGGCGGCCTCGACTCGACCTCGGTGTGCTTCCTCGCCGCGCGCGGCGAGGCGCGCGTCGTCGCGAGCACCTGCCCCGGCCGCGACCCCGCCGACGAGGACCTGGAGTGGGCGCGCCGCGCCGCCGCCCGGCTGCCCGGCGTCGAGCACGCCGTCTGGCCCGCCGAGGAGTCGCCGCTGGTGTACGCGGGGCTCCTGGACATCGACGACGCGCTCGACGAGCCGTCCATCGGGATGATGGACCGGGCCCGGGTCCTCAGCCACGTCCCCCGGCTGCTGGCGAAGGGCAGCCGGCTGCACCTGACCGGCATCGGCGGCGACCACGTCACCTGGTGCTCCGAGGCCCACTACCACGGGCTGCTGCGCCGCCGGCCGCGGCTCGCGCTGCCGCGGCTGCGCGGCTTCCGCGCGCTGTTCGACTGGCCACTCGGCCCGATGGCGGCGGCGCTGGCCGACGGCCGCCCGTACCGCCGCTGGCTCGCGGACGCGGCGGCCGGGCTGCGCCTCCCGCCGGCCCCGCCCGCCGCCGGGGCGCTCGGCTGGGACGACCCGCCCCGGCTGTTCGGCTGGGTCACCCCGGACGCCGAGCGGATGGCGGCGGACGTGCTGCGGGAGGCCGCCCGCGCCGCCGAGCCGCTCGCGCCCGACCGGGGCCGGCACGCCGACCTGCACGCCATCCGGGCCTGCGCCCGCATCGTCCGGCAGTGGGAGCGGATGAGCGCCCGCGCCGGGCTGCCGACGGCCTCCCCGTTCCTGGACGACCGGGTGATCGACGCGTGCCTGGCCGTCCGCCCGGAGGACCGGGTCACCCCGTGGAAGTACAAGCCGCTGCTGGTCGCGGCGATGCGCGGGACCGTCCCGGACGCCTGCCTCACGCGGTCGACCAAGGCGGAGGCGTCCATGGACGCCGCCGACGGGCTGCGCGTGCACCGCACCGACCTGATGGCGCTGTGGGAGGACTCGCGGCTCGCCCGGCTCGGGCTCGTCGACGCGGCCCGGCTGCGCGACCTGGCGTCCCGGCCGGCCGTCCCCGCGCTCCGCGAGGCGATCCTGTACTCCACCGTCGGCTGCGAGGTGTGGCTGCGGACCCTCGACGGCGGCCCCCGCGCGGCGGCCGCCGCGCCCTCAGCGAAGGAGACCGGATGACCCTGCGGCTGCGGCCCGGCGTGTCCACCGCCGACACCGGGTACGGGACGGTGCTGCTCGACGAGGGCAGCGGGGACTACTGGCAGCTCAACCCGACCGCGGCGCTGGTGCTGCGGCTGCTGGCGGAGGGGTGCGGCGCCGCGGGGGCCGCCGCGGCCCTCGCCGCGGAGTTCGACGTCGACCCGGCGCGGGCGCTGGCGGACGTGGCGGCGCTGGTCGAGCGGCTGCGCGCGGCCCGGCTGGTGACGCCGTGACGGTCCCGAGCGCGCTGCGCCGCCCGGCCGGGGTGCCGCCCGCGCGGCGCGCGGCGGCCCGCGCCGCGGTCCTGCTGGCCCGGCTGCTGGCGCTGCTGCCGCCCGGCCGCATCCGGGCCGTGCTCGGCGTCCTGCGCCGGGGCGCCCGCCCCGCCCGCCGCGACCAGGCGCTGGCGGCGCGGGACGCGGTGCGCGCCGTGAGCCTCGCCTGCCTCGGCCCGCGCGGCTGCCTGCCCCGCTCCTTGGCGACCGTCCTGCTCTGCCGGATGGGCGGCGGATGGCCCACCTGGTGCGCGGGCGTGCGGACGCTGCCGCCGTTCGGCGCGCACGCCTGGGTGGAGGCCGAGGGCGGGCCCGCCGGGGAGGACGTCCCGGACGGCTACCTCACCCCGCTGATCACCGTCCCGCCGCCGGGCGCGGAGCGCCGCGCGCGCTGAGCGCGGCGGGCGGCGCTTCGGAAAATGGGATGCGGGCGGGGGCGGGGAGTGCCCATCCTCGACCATGGGATGGACGCTGAGCGATGATCACGAGGAGTTCACCGGCCGGGCGGGCGCCTTCCTGCGGAGCGACCCCGTCCGCAACACCGTGACGCTGACCCTGACCGAGTCCATGCGGCACCGAAACCTCTACCCGCACGCGCTGTTCGGGTGGTGGACGGAGGGCGCGGACGTCGCGGGCACGGTCCTGTGGACGACGGACCGCTATCCGCCGCTCCTGAGCGCGATGCCGGAGCGGGCCGCGCGGGAGCTGGCGGACGTGCTGGCCGAGCGCGCCCCGGTGGTCGGGGCCGCATGGACTCGGTCAGGGTCAGCGTCACGGTGTTGCGGACGGGGTCGCTCCGCAGGAAGGCGCCCGCCCGGCCGGTGAACTCCT
>NZ_JBFARO010000047.1:0-57627 GCF_040677125.1 Actinomadura sp. NPDC049382 | reverse complement strand
CGCGCTTTCGCGCCTCTCCAGCCAGTAGTTCTGGTGCTGGAAGGGGTAGGTGGGCAGATCGAGATGGGTCGGCCGGGTCGCCGGATAGAAAGCAGACCAATCCAGAGCGGCATGGGCGTGAACAGTCGCCAGGGAGATCAGGACGCGTTGCCACGTGTCGTCGTCCCGGCGAAGGCTGCCGGTCACGGCGATCTGGTCAGCGCCGCCGTGGTACTCAGCGGTTTCCTGCAGAGGATGGGTGAGGACGGGATGCGGGCTGACCTCGATGAACACCGTGTGCCCATCGTCAAGCAGCGCACGAGTGGCCGCCTGGAAGTCGACGGTGGTGGCCAGATTCTCGTACCAGTACTCCGCGCCCAGCAGCGTCGTGTCGCTCATCGCGCCGCCGACATGGCCGGCCACCGTCGAATAGAAGGACACGTCCGGCTGCCCCGGACGCACCGGAGCCAGTACCTCCAGCAGCTCCTCGCGGAGGGCCTCCATGTGCGACGAATGGGAGGCGTAGTCGACGGGGATGCGGCGGGCACGAACGTTCTCCGCCTCGCAGTGGGCCAGCAGCTCATCGACGGCGTCGCCGTCACCCGCGACGACGGTGGCCGACGGCCCGTTGACCGTGGCGACGGCCAGGCGCCCTTCCCAGCGCTCGACCATGGCCATGGCCTCGGCCACGGGCAACGGCAGGGAGACCATCCCGCCCCGGCCCGCGATGCGGGCGATCGCCTGGGAGCGCAACGCCACGACGCGGGCGGCATCCTCTAGGGACAGCACACCTGCGATGTGGGCGGCGGCGATCTCGCCCTGGGAGTGCCCCACCACTGCATCGGCCGTGACGCCGAGGTGCTCCCACAGGCGAGCCAACGAGACCATCACCGCCCACAGGGCGGGCTGGACCACATCAACCCGGTCCAAGCTCGGAGCACCCGCCACCTGTCCGAGCACGTCGATCAGGTTCCAGCCGGTGAACGGCTCCAGCGCCTCCGCACACGCGGTCAGATGTTGGGCGAACACCGGCGAGGAGCGCATCAACTCCACGCCCATGCCGGCCCACTGCGAACCCTGCCCTGGGAAGACGAAGACCGTCCTGCCCAGGCGAGAGGCATCCGCACCGGTGACCACGCGAGGGGACGGTTCACCTGCGGCCAGCGCCGCCAACGCGTCCCGGAAGTCGCCGGGCTCCCGGCCGATCACCACCGCCCGGTGCTCGAACACCGAACGGCCCGCCACCAGCGCATGCCCCACCTGCGCAGGCGACACCTCCGGGAAGGCATCCAGATGATCCAGCAGCCGCCGCGCCTGCTCCCGAAGCGCGGCCTCGGACTTCGCCGACACCACCCACGGCAACGTCCCTTCCGTCACCACCACCGGCTCAGGCTCCGGGACTCCCCGGACCTCACCATCCTCCGGAGCCTGCTCGATGATGAGGTGCGCGTTGGTGCCGCTGATGCCGAAGGACGAGATCCCCGCCCGGCGCGGACGATCCGCTTCCGGCCAGGCCCGCTCCTCCGTCAAGAGCCGCATCGCACCGGACGACCAGTCCACGTGGGAGGACGGGCGGTCCACGTGCAGCGTCCTCGGGAGGCGGCCCTGCCGCAGGGCCATCACCATCTTGATGACGCCGCCGACACCCGCCGCGGCCATGGTGTGGCCGATGTTCGACTTCAACGACCCCAGCCACAGCGGCCGATCCTCCGCACGCTCCTCGCCATAGGTCGCGATCAGCGCCTGCGCCTCGATCGGGTCGCCCAGCCGCGTGCCCGTGCCGTGCGCCTCGACGGCGTCGATCTCTCGCGCCCGCAGGCCGGCGCTCGCCAGGGCCTGTTGGATCACGCGCTCCTGCGACAGCCCGTTGGGGGCGGTCAGGCCGTTGGACGCGCCGTCCTGGTTGACCGCCGAGCCGCGGACGACCGCCAGCACCCGGTGGCCGTTCCGCCGCGCGTCGGAGAGGCGTTCGAGGAGGACGAGCCCGACGCCCTCCGCCCAGCTCGTGCCGTCCGCCGCCGCGGCGAACGGCTTGCACCGGCCGTCCGCCGCGAGCCCGCGCTGCCGGCTGAACTCCACGAACATGCCCGGCGTGGCCATGACGGCGACGCCGCCGGCCAGGGCGAGATCGCACTCGCCGTTGCGGAGCGCCTGCGCGGCCATGTGCATCGAGACGAGCGAGGACGAGCAGGCGGTGTCCACCGTCACGGCCGGTCCCTGCAGTCCGAGGACGTACGAGACGCGGCCCGAGACGACGCTCGCGGTGTTGCCCGTCAACAGGTAGCCGTCGAAGCCGGCCGCGCCGTCGTGCAGGTGGGGGCCGTACTCCTGGCTCATGGCGCCGACGAAGACGCCGGTCTGGCTGCCGCGCAGCGCGGCGGGGTCGATGCCCGCCCGCTCGATCACCTCCCAGGAGGTCTCCAGCAGCAGCCGCTGCTGCGGGTCCATCGCCGTCGCCTCGCGCGGGCCGATCCCGAAGAAGGCGGGGTCGAACGCCGCCGCGCCGGCCAGGAACCCGCCCTTGGCGACGTAGGACGTGCCGGGCCGGTCGGGGTCGGGGTCGAGGAGCCGGTCGAGGTCCCAGCCGCGGTCGGCGGGAAAGTCGGTGATGGCGTCGACGCCTTCGCTGACGAGCCGCCACAGGTCCTCGGGCGACTGGACGTCCCCCGGGTAGCGGCAGGCCATCGCCACGATCGCGATCGGGTCGTCCGCGTCGGCGGGGGCCGGCGGGCCGCCGGTGCCGCCGGACTCCGCGGAACCGAGCAGTTCGGCCTGGAGGCGGCGGGCGAGGGCGGCGGGGGTCGGGTGGTTGAAGAGCAGCGTGGACGGCAGGTCCAGGCCCGTCAGCGCGCCCAGCCGGTTCCGCAGGTCGAGGGACGCGAACGAGTCGAATCCGAGGTCCTTGAACGTGCGGTCGGCGTCGACCGTCTCCGCCGTGACCCGTCCGGTGATCGCCGCGACCTCGGCGCGGATCCGGTCGGTGAGGATCTGCTCCCGGACGGTCGGGGACGCCTTGCCGAGCCGCTCCAGCAGCGGCGGCAGCGCGGCGGACTCGGCGGGTGCGGCCTCCTCGGGCGCGGCGGCGGCCGGGGCTGGGGGCGCTGCGGACTCGATGTCGGCGGAGCCGTCCGCCGGAAGGTCGATCCAGTGGCGCCGCCGCTGGAAGGGGTAGGTGGGCAGGCTGAGGCGGGCGGGCCGGGTGGCGGGGTAGAAGGCCGTCCACGGGGCGGCGGTGCGGGTGGCGGCCAGCGAGGTCATCACGCGCTGCCAGCTGTCGTCGTCACGGCGGAGGGTCCCGGTGACGGCGGCCTCGCCGGCGCCAGCGTGGCCGGCCACGGTCTCTTGCAGCGGGTGGGTGAGGACGGGGTGGGCGCTGGCCTCGATGAACAGCGTGTGCCCGTCGTCCAGCAGGGAGCGGGTGGCGGCCTGGAAGTCGACAGCGGTGGCCAGGTTCTCGTACCAGTACGCGGCCCCCATCACCGTGGTGTCGCTCAGCGCGCCACCGGCATGGCCGGCGACAGTGGAGTAGAACTCGACCGTCGCGGGACGAGGCTCGACCGGCGCCAGCGCGTCCAGTAGCTCGGCGCGGAGCACCTCCACGTGCCAGGTGTGGGAGGCGTAGTCGATGGGGACGCGGCGGGCACGGACGCCGTCGTCCGCGCAGGAGGCGAGCAGTTCGTCGACGGCGTCGCGGTCGCCCGCGACCACGGTGGCCGAGGGCCCGTTGAGCGCGGCGACCGCCAGCCGTCCCCGCCACCGTTCTATCAGCTCCACGGCGTCGTCCGCGGGCAGCGGCAGGGAGACCATCCCGCTCCGGCCGGCGATGCGGGTGAGCGCCCGGGACCGCAGCGCCACGATGCGGGCGGAGTCTTCCAGGGTGAGGATCCCGGCGATGTGGGCGGCGGCGATCTCGCCCTGGGAGTGGCCCACCACCGCGTCCGGGATGATGCCCAGGTGCTCCCACAGGCGAGCGAGGGAGATCATCATCGCCCACAGGGCGGGCTGGACCACGGCGTCCCCGTCGAGGCGCGGTGCGTCCGGCGCCTGGGTGAGGACGTCGATCAGGTTCCAGCCGGTGAACGGCTCCAGCGCGTCCGCACACGCGGTGAGGTGCTCGGCGAACACCGGCGAAGTGCGCATCAACTCCACGCCCATGCCGACCCACTGCGAGCCCTGCCCGGGGAAGACGAGGACGGTCCTGCCGGGGGCGGCGGCCGTCTTGCCCGTCACCACGCGCGCTGACGGCTCGCCGGCGGCCAGGGCCGCCAACGCGTCCCGGAAGTCGCCGGGCTCCCGGCCGATCACCACCGCCCGGTGCTCGAACACCGAACGGCCCGCCACCAACGCATGCCCCACCTGCGCAGGCGACACCTCCGGGAAAGAGTCCAGATGGTCCAGCAGCCGGCGCGCCTGCTCGCGGAGCGCGGCCTCGGACTTCGCCGACACCACCCACGGCAGCGTCCCGTCCGTCACCACCGCCGGCTCCACCTCGGCAGGGGCGGCGGCGTCCTCTCCGCCCGTCCACTCGCGGAGGACGACGTGGCAGTTGGTGCCGCCCATGCCGAAGGAGCTGGTGCCGGCGACCAGGGGCCGGTCGGGGCGGGGCCAGGGGGTGAGGTCCCGCTGGACGCGGAGGCGGAGTTCGTCGAAGGCGATGTCGGGATTGGGCGTCTCGAAGTTGAGGCTGGGCGGCAGCTCACGGTGCCAGATGCTGAGGATGGTCTTGAGCAGCCCGACGACGCCGGCCGCGCCCTCCAGGTGGCCGACGTTGGTCTTCGCGGACCCCACGAGGAGCGGAGATCCGGCGGGGCGTCCGGCGCCGAGCGCCGCTCCCAGCGCGGCGGCCTCGATCGGGTCGCCCACGCGCGTCCCGGTGCCGTGGAGCTCGACGTACTGGACGTCCTCGGGGCGGGTGCCGGCCTGGTCGTGCGCCCGGCGGATGACCTCCGCCTGCCCGCGTGCGCTGGGAACCGTGAGGCCGGGCGTGGTCCCGTCGTTGTTGACGGCGGTGCCCGCGATCACGCAGTAGACCCGGTCGCCGTCGGCCACCGCCCGGGAGAGGGTCTTCATGACGAGGTAGGCGCCGCCTTCGCCGCGGACGTAGCCGTTGGCTCCGGCGTCGAAGGTCCGGCACAGGCCGTCCGGTGACAACCCGCCGAACTTGGACGAGCCGAGGGTGCTCTCCGGCGTGAGCGTGAGGTTGACCCCGCCCGCGAGCGCGAGCGTGCAGTCTCCGGCGCGGAGGCTCTCCGCGGCCAGGTGCACCGACACCAGCGACGAGGACTGGCCCGCGTCGACCGCGAGGCTGGGGCCGTTGAGGCCGAGCGTGTAGGACAGCCGGTTGGCGATGATGCTGCGGTGGAGCCCGGTGACGGAGTGGCGGTCGATGCGCCGGGTGCCGTGCTTGTAGAGCCGGATCGCGTAGTCGTCCCAGATGGCGCCCACGAAGACGCCCGTGCGCGTCCCGGCGAGGTCGGCGGGGACGATGCCGGCGTCCTCCAGTGCCTCCCAGCCGAGTTCGAGCATCAGGCGCTGCTGGGGGTCCATCATCGCGGCCTCGTTCGGCGCGACGCCGAAGAAGTCGGCGTCGAAACCGGCGACGTCGTCCAGGAAGCCGCCGCGCGCGGAGATCACCCCGCCGGGGTCCGCGGCGTCCGGGGCGTCGGGGCCGACCGGCCCGCGCGCGCCCCGGCGTCCGGCGGGGACGTCGGTGATGCCGCTTCCGCCGTCGCGCAGCAGCTCCCAGAAGGCGCGCGGATCGCCCGCCTTGGGCAGGCGGCACGACATGCCCACGACCGCGACCGGCTCGCGCAACTCGGACATGCGATTCCCTCCGTACTCGGCGCACGGCCCGCGGCCGCACCGTTCTCATCGCCAAGAGGTCAGCAGCTTCAGCAGGTCGTCCGGGGCGTTCATGAAGTCGTGGTGGCCGCCGTCGACGACCCGGACCTCGACGGAGTCGGCGTAGCGGCGCCACCCGCCGAGCTGGTCGAGGCTCACGTCGGGGTCGTCCCGCCAGTGCAGGACGAGGATGGGGCAGGGCACCGCGACCGGCTCCGCCCGCCGGTACTCGCGCGCGGCGGCGAGGTCGCGGAGCAGCACGACCATGCCGAGCTCGACCATGTCCGGGCGCGGGTCGATCCCGCGCCCGCGGATGACCGACACCAGTTCGGCGCGCAGCGCGTCCTCGGTCATGGTGAGCATCCGGTCGAGCGCCGCGTCGTGCGGGGCCGGCTGGCCCGACACGACGAGGCATTCGGGGCCGGGCAGTCCGAGTCTCGCGAGCCGGACGGCGGTCTCGTACGCGGGCAGCGCGCCGGCGCAGTGCCCGAAGAACGCGTACGGGCGGTCGAGCAGCGGTGTCAGGGGTTCGATCAGGGCGGCCGCGAGCTTCCCGTACGTGCCGTAGTGGGGCTCGCCCAGCCGGTTCTCGCGGCCGGGGAACTGCACCGGGCAGACCTCGACGCCGTCGATCGCGGCGGGCCAGCCGCTGAAGGCGGACGCCCCCGACCCGGAGTAGGGGAAGCACAGGAGCCGGGCGGCGCGGTCGGGGGACGGCGGCCGGACGAACCACGGGGCGCCGGCGGAACCGGCGGTCATGGCGCCGTCCGTTCCCCGGCGACGATGGGCAGGTGCGTCATCCCGGCGATGAAGTACGACCGCAGGTGCTGCGGCTCGCCGCCGAGCTCGATCGATCCGAAGCGCCGCAGGAGCTCCTCGAAGAAGACGCGGAGGGTCAGCCGGGCCAGCGGCGCCCCGACGCAGTAGTGCGGCCCGTAACCGAACGCGACCTGGCGGCTCGCGTTCCGCGTGACGTCGAACGTGTGCGGGTCGGCGAACTGGGACTCGTCGCGGTTGGCCGACCCGATCCACGCGACGACCGCGCCGCGCGCCGGGACCGTCCCGCCGGCGATGCGGACGTCGTCCACCGCGTACCGCATGAAGTTGCAGGCGGCCGACGTCCAGCGCAGCCCCTCCTCCACCAGGTTCGGGACCAGCGACGGGTCGGCCTGGACCTTCCCGAACTGCTCGGGTCGCTCGATGAGGGCGAGCACCGTGCCCGAGACGGTGTGCGGCGTCGTCACGTTGGCGCCGAGGAGGATGCTGTAGCCGTCGAGGGCGATCTCCTCGTCGGTGAGCGGCGCGCCCGCCACCCGGACGCTCATGAGGTGGTCGAGCAGGCTCCCGTCGTCGCCGCCCGCCGATCTGCGCCGGGCGGCCCACTCCTTGACGTAGGTGACGAGCTCGTGGTGGGCGATCGCCAGGGTCGCGGCCTCGCTGCCGTGCCGGAAGTGCGGGTCCGAGGGGGCCGTCACCATCGCGGTCAGCTGGACGAGCGCGTCCCAGTCCCGCTCGGGGATCCCCAGCAGCGGGCCCGCGACGAGCATCGGGAGGCGGTGCGCCCGCTCCGCCAGGTCGAACACGCCGCCGTCCAGGGCCGGGTCGAGGAAGCGCTCGACCGCCCGCCGGATCCGCTCCCGCCACGGCGCGACCGCGCGGGCCGTGAGCCTGGCGCCGATGGCCCGGCGGACCAGGGTGTGCCGCGGCGGGTCGGTGGAGGTCAGCAGCGTGCCCGCCGCGACGTCGTCCACCCCGAGGTGGGTGACCACCGTCCCGCGCTCCGAGGTGAACCGCCGATGCTCGCCGAGGACGCGGCAGACGTCGTCGTAGCGGGTGACGGACCAGAACTCCCGGCCGTCCGGCAGCACCTGGTGGTGCAGGGGCGCCTTCGCCCGCATCACGTCCCAGATCGGGTGCGGGTCGCCCGCCGAGTACAGGTCCAGGTCGAACAGGTCGACGCGGTCGAGGTCGACGTCGCGCGCCGGGCCCGGCGTCAGCCTCACGTCCGTGCCCTTCCCCGCTCGACCAGCCCGGCGACCCGCGCCGGCGTCTGCGCCAGGTAGAAGTCGCGCACGGACAGCTCCACGCCGTACTCCCGGCCCACCCGCTCGATGATCTTGATTCCGATCAGCGAGTTGCCGCCGAGCGCGAAGAAGTCGTCGTCCGGGCCGACGTCGCGGCCGTCGAGGTGCTCCGCCCACAGCGCCGAGATCTCCGCGACGAGCGATGCGGGCGCGCTCGGCGGCGCGGCCTCGTCCTGCCCACCGCGCCGGTGCACCTGCGGCGTCGATTCCATTGCCAGCCCTTTCCGCTGTCCCGCCGGCGAGACACATCATTCGAACGGGTGAACCGAGTGTCCCTCGAACGGCTTTTCCGAACGTGCGCTGGTGGCGTCGGGCGCGCGTAGTCCGGGCAGGGGTTGACGCGCATCGCGGCGCGGGAAATGAAAAGGTCGGGACGCGGCTTATTCCGGGCAGCGTGAAAGAACACCGGAAGGCGCCCCGGTGTTATCGGGCCCCGGTGTTATCGGACGTGCCGTTCGTCAGGCCCGCTTCTTGAACAGCGAGACCGCCCACACGTACCCGGCGAGGGCGAGCGCGACGCACCAGAGGACGGCCGCGACGGCGTCGCCGCCCGACGGGTGGCCCGCCAGCAGCCCGCGCAGCGTCTCGATGATCGGGGTGAAGGGCTGGTACTCGGCGAACTGCCGCAGGCCGGCGCCCATCGTGTCCGCGGGCACGAACGCGCTGCTGAGGAACGGCAGCATGATCAGCGGCACGGCGGCCATGCCCGCCGACTCGGCGGTCTTCGCGGCGAGGCCGAGCGCGACGGCGAGCCAGCTGGCCGCCACGGTGAGCAGGACGACCAGGCCGAGGACGCCGAGCCACTGGAGCACGCTCGCGTGCGGGCTGAACCCCATCGGCAGCGCCACCAGGACGATCGCGGCGATCGCGACCAGCGAGCGCACCGTCGTGATGACGACCTGCCCGGTCAGCACGGCGCCGCGGGAGACGTCCATGGCCTTGAAGCGGTTGATGATGCCCTTGGTCATGTCGTCGTTGACGGCCGTCGCGGTGGACACCAGCCCGTAGCTGACGGCCATCACGATCATCCCGGGCGTCGCGTAGTCGATGTAGTCCTCGCCGACGCTGAAGGCGCCGCCGAACACCTTGACGAACACCACCATGATCCCGATGGGGACCAGGACCGCGTTGAACACCACGAGGGGGTTGCGGACGCTGTGCTTCAGGTTGCGGCGCAACATGATCGAGGAGTCCGCCAGGGCCGCCGCCACGCCGTTCACCGTGCGCTCGCCTCCGCGCTCGTGCGCCCGGTCAGGGCGAGGAAGACATCGTCGAGGTCGGGGGTGTGCACGGTGCACCGCTCGGCGATGATCGCGTGCTCGTCGAGCCGGTCCAGCAGGGCCTTCAGCGACGCGGAGTCCCCGTCGCCGGGCACCCGCAGGGTCAGTTCCTGGACGTCCGGCGCGGACCCGTCCAGCACCCGGGCGGCGGCGGCGAGCTCGTCGGGCCCGGCGAACCTGAGCTGGACATGGGTGCCGGGCACCTGCCGCTTGAGCTCCTCGGGGGTGCCCTGGGCGACCAGGCGCCCCTGGTCGAGCACCGCGACGTGGTCGGCGAGCTGGTCGGCCTCCTCCAGGTACTGGGTGGTGAGGAAGATGGTGGTGCCCGCGGCGACCAGCTCGCGGACGATCCCCCACATGGTGCGCCTGCTGCGCGGGTCGAGGCCCGCGGTCGGCTCGTCGAGGAAGATGATCCGCGGGGCGCCGACCAGCGTCATCGCGAGGTCCAGTTTCCGGCGCATGCCGCCGGAGTAGGACGAGGCGATCCGGTCGGCCGCGTCCACCAGGTCGAAGCGCTCCAGCAGCTCCGCGGCCACCCGCCCGCCGTGCGGCACCCGTTTCAGGTCCGCCATGAGCTTCAGGTTCTCGCGGCCCGTCAGCAGCTCGTCCACCGCGGCGAACTGGCCGGTCACGCCGATGGCCGCGCGCACGCTCCTGGTCTCGCTCACCACGTCGTGGCCGGCGACGCGCACCGTACCCGCGTCGGGTTTCGACAGGGTCGCGAGAATGTTCACGGTCGTGGTCTTGCCGGCGCCGTTCGGGCCGAGCATGGAGAAGACCGATCCGGCGGCGACCTCGAAGTCTATGCCGTCGAGCACGACTTTGTCACCGAACGCTTTTCGCAGCCCTGAAGCTGTGATCGCCGAGCCACTGCTCATGCCTCCACTTTCCCCTATCGGGACGGGAAATATAACCGTCTTTCCGGGGCCGCCTCATTTCATCTCTTCAACTCCAGGTCGGGGCGCTTGTCACCGCCGGCGGGGAACCGATGTCCCGTTGCCGGGACAGCGGCCGGCCCCGGGGCGGCGGCTCCCGGGTGAGGCGAGCGCGGGCTACAGCCATTCCACCGGCGCCCCGCCGGTGTGCGGGGGCGGGGCGAAGACCCGCATCGTCGCCGGCGGGTCCTGCCTGGCCGGCTCCAGGTGGAGGCACTGGATGCCCTCGGCGGGCGAGAACGCGGCGAGGCAGGCGCAGTCCGCGGTGGTGAAGCCCGCGAACCGGTAGGCCACCTCCATCATCCGGTTGCGCTCGGTGCGCCGGAAGTCGGCGGCGAGGTGCGCCCCGGCCCGCGCCGCGGCGTCGGTGAGCCACCGCAGCAGCACCGCGCCCGCGCCGAACGAGACGACCCGGCACGACGTCGCCAGCAGCTTGACGCGCCACGCCCCCGGGGCCTTCTCGACCAGCACCACCCCGACGGCGCCGTGCGGCCCGAAGCGGTCGGCCATTGAGACCACCAGCACGTCGTGGGCCTCGTCGGACAGCAGCGAGCGCAGCGCGGCGTCCGAGTAGTGCACGCCGGTCGCATTCATCTGGCTGGTCCGCAGCGTCAGCTCCTCGACCCGGGTGATCTCCTCCTCACCGGCCTCGGCGATGCGCATCTCCAGGCCGAGCGAGCGCAGGAAGTCCTCGTCGGCGCCCTGGAAGCGCTCGCGCTGCCGGTCCCGCTCGAACCCGGCCCGGTACATCTCGCGGCGCCGGCGCGCGTCGACGGTGACCACCGGCGGGCTGAACTCGGGCAGGTCGAGCAGGTCGCGGGCCTGCTCGGCCCGGTAGCACCGGACGTCCGGCAGGTGGTAGGCGACCTCGGCGCGCTCGCTCGGCAGGTCGTCGATGAACGCGACCGTCCGCGGGGAGAAGTTCAGCCGCTCGGCGATGCTGCGCACCGACTCCGACTTCGGGCCCCATCCGATGTGCGGCAGGACGAAGTAGTCGGCGAGGCCGTGCTCCTCGAGCCGCGCCCACGCCTCGTCGTGGTCGTTGCGGCTCGCCACGGCCTGCAGGACGCCGCGCGCGTCGAGGCCCATGACGACCTTGCGGACGGCGTCGTCGACCTCGACGCTGCCGTCCTCGGCGAGCGTGCCGTTCCACAGCGTGTTGTCGAGGTCCCAGACCAGGCATTTCACGATCGGTTGCGCTTCGGACACGTCCGCTCCCGTCGGGTCGGTCAGCCCGCCGCCGCGGCGGCGTGCTCGGCGAGGATCAGCTGGCAGATCTCGCTGCTGCCTTCGATGACCTCCATGAGCTTCGCATCGCGGTAGGCCCGCTCCACGACGTGCCCGCCGGACGCGCCGGCGGAGGCGAGCACCTGCAGCGCGGACGCCGCGCCGCGGGCGGCGTTCCCGGCCGCGACGTGCTTGGCGAGGACGGCCGCGCGCACCTGCTCCGGCGACCCCTCGTCCCGGCTGCGGGCGGCCTGCTCGCAGACGTAGGTCGCGGTCCGCTCGGCGGCGTAGAGCTCGGCCAGGTGGCGGGCGACGAGCTGGTGCTGGAGGAGGGGCTTCCCGAACTGCTCGCGGGTCCGGGCGTGCCGGGCGGCGGCCGCGAGGCAGGCGCGCAGGATGCCGACGCATCCCCAGGCCACCGACAGCCGCCCGTACGCCAGGGCGATGGTGGTCAGCATGACGACCGGCTGCCCGGCCACCGCGAGGAGGTTCCCCGCGGGCAGCCGCACGCCGTCGAGGGTCACGGCGGCGTGCCCGGCGGCGCGGCAGCCGAGCGGTTCGGGCACCCGCTCCACGCGGACGCCGGGCGCCGACGCGGGCACGACGGCGACGCCGCCCGCGCCCGCGTACCGGCCGAACACGACGATCCAGTCGGCGTAGGCGGCGACCGTGATCCACGTCTTGGCGCCGTCGACGACGATCTCGTCGCCGTCGCGCCGGATCTCGGTGGTCATCGCGGCGAGGTCGCTGCCCGCGCCCGGCTCGCTGAACGCCACCGCGGCCAGGTCGCCGCCGGTGAGCCGGCCGATGAACTCCGACCGCTGCCCCCGGTCGCCGAACCGCTGGACGGTCCACGCGGCCATCCCCTGCGACGTCATCACGCTGCGCAGCGAGCTGCACAGCGCACCGGTGTGCGCGGTGAGCGCCCCGTTGTCGGCCCCGGACAGGCCGGGGCCGCCGAACTCGGGGGCCGCCTCGGCGCACAGCACGCCCTTCGCGCCCAGGGCCCGCAGCAGGGGGACCGGGATCTCGCCCGCCACATCCCACGCGCCCGCGGCGTCGCCGACCGTGTCGGTGACCAGCGCGGTCAGGGTCTCAAGCACCGTCGCCGCCGCGCAGCCGGGTGATCAGAGCGCTCATGGACCGCAGGGTGCGGAAGTTGTCGAGCGCCAGGTCGGCGCCCTCCACGGTGACGCCGAACTCCCCCTCCACGAACACCACCAGCTCCATCGCGAAGAGCGAGGACACCGCCCCGGAGGCGAACAGGTCCACCTCCCGCTCCCACGTCACCTTCGTCTTCACTTCGAGGAACGCACCGATCCGCTGCTCGATCTCAGCGGCCGATGGGGCGGTCGTCGATTCCGTCATGGGCCGAACCCCTTCTCAGCTCGTCGTGTTCTTGCGGGCCAGCGTGATCCCGTCCGCCATCACGAGCAGCGACAGGTCGACTCTCGTGTCGCCGTGCAGCGAGGCGTTGAGCGCACGGATGGCCTCAGTGTCGGGATCGTCCGCGCCGGGATCGGCGACCCGCCCGAAGAAGAGCGTGTTGTCGAGCACCACCAGGCCGCCCGGCCGCAGATGGGTGAGCGCCTGCTCGTAGTAGTGCGCGTAGCCGGTCTTGTCCGCGTCGACGAAGACCAGGTCGAACGTTCCGGGGCCGCGTTCGGCGAGCAGCTTCGCCATGGTCTCCGCGGCGTCCCCGAGCCGCAGCTCGATCCGGTCGGCGACGCCGGCGCGCGCCCAGTACCGCTCGGCGACCGCGGTCCAGCGCGCGCTGATGTCGCAGGTGACGATCCGGCCGCCGGGCGGCAGCGCCCGCGCCATGCACAGCGTGCTGTAGCCGGTGAACGTGCCGATCTCCAGCACCCGGCCCGCCCCGGTCAGCCCGACCAGCAGGGCGAGCAGCTGCCCCTCCTCCGGCATCGTCACCATGGCGTGCAGCGGCGGCATTGCCGCCGTCTCGGCGACCAGGTCGCGGAGGACCGCGTCGTCGCGCAGCGACACCGACCGCACGTAGTCGAGCAGCCGCTCGCTCAGCTCCACCTGCCCGGCCATCAGCGGACCCCGTACTCGTAGAAGCCGCGGCCGGTCTTGCGCCCGTGGTCGCCTTCGGCGACCTTGCGCAGCAGCAGCTCGCTGGGGCGGCAGCCCTCGTCCCCGGTGCGCTCGTACAGCACCGTCAGCGAGTCGACGAGGTTGTCGATCCCGATCAGGTCGGCGGTCCGCAGCGGACCGGTCGGATGCCCGAGGCAGCCCTCCATCAGCGCGTCGACGTCCTCGACGGTGGCCCGGCCCTCCGCGACGACGTTCGCCGCGTCGTTGATCATGCGGTGCAGGACGCGGCTGGTGACAAAGCCGGGGCCGTCGCCGACCACGATCCCCTTCCGGTCCAGCACGGACAGCAGCTCCTTCACGGCCGCCATGGCCCGCTCACCGGTCCGCGGCCCGCGCACGACCTCCAGCGTGCCGATCAGGTAGGGCGGATTCATGAAATGGACGCCCACCAGGTCCGCCGGGGACGGGACCCGGCCGGCGAGCTCGTCCACCGGGATGGAGGAGGTGTTGGTGATCCGCGCGGTGCCCGGCGCGACCGCGGCGGCGATCTCCCGGTGCGCCGCCGCCTTCAGCTCGGCGTCCTCGGTGATCGCCTCGATCACCCACGTCGCGTCCGCCGCCGCCGAGGCGGAACCGGCGAGCCGCAGCTCACCGGCCGGACCGGTCCGCGGGAGGGCGCCCATCATGTGCGCGAGGCGGAGCTCGGCCCGGACGCGTTCGCGCGCCGTGCCCAGCCGCTCCTCGTCCACGTCCACGATCGTGACCGGCACTCCTCGCCCGAGGGCGAGGGCGGCGATGCCGACCCCCATCACACCCGCCCCGAACACGGCGACGGACGGCGTTGCCTCTACCCCGGTCATCGGCCCACCCCGCCGTTCCGGCCCGGACCGCCGGAGGACTCCGCCTCGATCAGGTCCAGCACCTCGGCGGCGCGCTCGACCAGGTACATGTGATCGCCCGGGAGTTCGGCGTAGCCGAACACACCCGTGGTCGCGTCCCGCCACTCCCGGGCCCCGTCGGCGCTGACCAGGCCGTCGGACGCGCCCCGGACCGAGCAGATCGGCACCGGCAGGGGCTCGTCCGTGCTCGGGACGTAGTTCTCGTGCATCTCGCAGTCGGCCTTCAGGACGGGCAGGATCATCTCGCGCATCTCCGGGTGGCCCAGCGCCTCGTGCCGGAAGCCCGCGAACTCCTCCACCCGGGCGAGGAACTCCTCGTCCGGGAGCCCCGTCGCCCGCCGCTCGCGCTGCGTCCAGGGGCCGGGGGAACCGCTGACGACCAGCCGCTCGACCGGCACATCGCGCGCCCTCAGCAGGTGCGCCAGCTCGTAGGCGAGCACCGCGCCCAGGCTGTGCCCGAACAGGACGGGCCGCGCCCCCTCGCCGAGCGCCTCGACGACGCCGTCGACCTCGCTCTTGGCCGCTTCGACGACGTTCCGGTACGGCGTCTCCAGCAGCCGCCGCTCCCTGCCGGGCAGTTCGAACGGCACCACCCGCCACCGGCCGGCGGACAGCGCCCGCCACGGATGGAAGAACGACGCCCCCGCTCCTGCGAACGGCACGCACAACAACGTGGCTTTCACCTGAGCAACTCCGTTTCGGTTCCCGGTCACATCGCCCCCAGCCTGCGGGTGATGACCTCGAAGATCTCGGCCGCTGGCCCGGGCATGTGCATGTCGAAGTGCGTGGCGCGCACGTCGTGCACCTCCAGGGCGCCGAGGACGTACGGCCGCCACAGGCGCGCCCAGGATCCCTGGAGCACCCCCGGGGGCTTGATCTCCGCGTTGAAATACAGCACGTCGCCGCGGTACACCGGCGACTCGAACTCCGCCATGATGTGCATGTTGTTGGTCAGGACCTCCGACATGGCGTCGAGTAGGCCCTCCTGGTCGCCCACGTTCATGAACTGCTTGTGGAAGTCCTCCAGCTCCTTGCGGAACTCGGAGCGGTCCCGGCCGGCCTGCTCCTTGAACTCGCGGCCCGGCAGCGAGTCCAGGATGGCGAGGAAGGCGACCTCGTGGCCGCGCCGGTCGAGCGCGTCCGCGACGGCGTGCACGACGGTCCCGCCGTACGACCAGCCGATCAGGTGGAACGGCCCGTCCGGCTGGATCTCCAGCATCTCGGCGACGTAGTCGTCGACCATCTCCTCCACCGACCCCGGCAGCGTGCCCTCGCCGTCGAGGCCGCGGGACTGCAGGGCGTAGAGCGGCCGGTCCCGCAGATACGGCTCGAAGCTGAAGTACGCCCAGCTCAGCCCGCCTCCGGTGTGGAAGAACCACACGGGAGGCTTCCCCGTTCCGGGATCGCCGTTCAGCGGGAACACGACCCCGAACGGGTCGGCGTGCTCCTGGGGGACGCTGTTGGCGAGGATCAGCGTGCCCAGCTCCGCCACCGTCGGGTACTTGATGACCGTCCTGAGGGGGACGTCGGTCCCGAAACGTTCCCTGATGCGGGCGATGAGCCGGACCGCCAGAAGCGAATGCCCGCCGAGCGCGAAGAAGTCGTCGTCGATGCCGACGCCCTCCAGGCCGAGCAGCTCGCCGAACAGGGCGCACAGCGTTCGTTCGGTCAGGTTGCGCGGCTCCCGGCTGCTCCCGACGCTCGCGTGCTGCGACGGCAGTGCCCGCCGGTCGAGCTTGCCGTTGGGGGTGAGGGGGATCTGCGAGAGCGGGACGAGGGTGGCCGGGACCATGTAGTCGGGGAGGCGTTCGCGCAGGTAGCCGGGCAACTCGGACAGGAGCGGGCCGATCGAGCTCGCCAGCGCCGGGGTGTTGACGCGGATCGTCCCGCCCGTCCCTTGGGGGACGAACCCACCGGAGATGATCCGGTGGCCCGACCTGGACGGGGGCAGCAGCACCGCGTCGAAGGCGTGGACGGAGTCGCCGGACCAGGTGAGGACCGCGTCCCTCCCCTGCCGCCGCGCCCAGTCGGCGAACTCTTGCGGATCGAGCAGGTCGCCGGTGACCGGGACCTCTTCGGCGAGGCGTGCGTTGGGTATCCCGGTCACCCGTACCGGGCCGGCCGCCAGGTCCGCGCGGCGGGCTAGGCCGTCGAGTTCGTCCAGGCCGGACACCTCGGCCCCCCACGCCAGCGCCGGTGCGCTTGTCAGGTCGAGGACGTCGGCCGGGTCCTTGTGCAGGACGACCTCGTAGCGGTGGCGGGTCAGCTCGTTGTGCGCCCTGCCGTCCTTCAGCCGGATGTCCACCGCGACGCCGCGGTCCCGGGCCCAATCGGTGAACCACTGCGGCGCGACCACCAACTCCCGCTCGGCCAGCACCGCCTTCTCCACCAGCGTCCGCAACTGCTCCTGCGAAGCATGCGGATGCGCCGCACGCTGCACCGCCTCCAGCAGCACCCGATGCGTCACCGCGTTGCGGACATCACCCACCACCACCCGCCCGCCCGGCGCCAGCAAACCCATGGCTGCGTCCAGCACTCGTTCCAGGTAGCCGGCGCTGGGGAAGTACTGGACCACCGAGTTCAGCACCACCGTGTCGAAGTGGCCATCCGGCAGCCCCGAGATGTCGTCGGCGGCCTGCGCGCTCAACCGGACACGGTCACCGAACCCCGCCCGCTCCACCTGCCCGCGCACGCGATCCACCACCGTGCCCGAGGTATCAGTGCCCCAGAACTCCTGCACCTCACCGACGATCTCCGCCAGCAGCAGACCAGACCCGACACCGATCTCCAGCACCCGCCTCGGCGCGAAAGCCAGCACCCGCGCCACCGCCGCATCGCGCCACTCCACCATCTCCGCACGCGGGATCGGCTCACCGTCATACGACGACCGCCACAACTGGAAGTCCTCACCCAGCGCCTCATCGCCGGAATCGGTGTAACCGTCGTCGTAGACCTGGCGCCATTCGTCCACTTGGACATCGACATCAGCGGGGGTGTCCGGATCGGGTACCACGTAGCCGACGAGGCGCTTGTCGCCCTCCCGGGCCTCCCGCACCACCACTGCGGCCTGCGCCACCCCGGGGTGCTGAGCCAGTACGTGTTCGATCTCGCCCAACTCGATCCGGAATCCACGGACCTTCACCTGGAAGTCGGTACGGCCGATGTACTCCAACCGTCCGTCGCGGGCGAATCGGACCAGATCGCCGGTGCGGTACATCCGTGCACCGGCAGGACCGAACGGGCACGCCACGAACCGGCCGCATGTCAGCGCCGAACGCCCGAAATAGCCTCTGGCCAGCCCGTCACCGGCGATGTACAACTCCCCCGCCACACCACGCGGGACTGGCCGCAACCGCGCGTCGAGCACATACACCTGGGTGTTTCCGATCGGTGCACCGATCGCCACACCCGACCCGGCCTCGACTGCCGCCATCGTCGACCAGATCGTCGTCTCCGTCGGGCCATAGACGTTCAACACCTCGGCCGCCTGATCGGCCAAAGCCTCGGCAAGAGACACAGGCAGAGCCTCGCCACCCACGAGGACACGCAGACCCTTCACGGCGTCTGTCTCCTGCATCAGCACCATCTGCCAGAACGCCGGCGTCGCCTGCGCCACCCTCACGCCATGGCGCTTCACAACGGCCACCACAGCCGACGGATCAGCGACCGTCTCCCGATCCACAAGCACCACGGCCGCACCGGAGATCAGCGGCAGGAACAACTCCAGTGCCGCGATGTCGAACGAGACCGTCGTCACCGCCAGCAGCCTGTCCTCGGGCGACAACGGGACCCGCCGGCTCATCGTGGCCATGAAGTTCTCCAGGGCACCGCGCGAGACCGCCACACCCTTCGGATTGCCGGTCGACCCCGACGTGTAGATCACATACGCCGTGCTCTTTGGCGAGACGGCCACCGGCGGCGCCGTGTCCGGGAACTCAGAACAGTCCACGTCGCCGTCCAGCACCAGCACCGGATCGGCATCACCGATGATGTAGTCGATCCGCGAACGCGGATGCTCCGGATCGATCGGGACATAGGCCGCCCCGGCCTTCAGCACCGCCAGCAACGCCACCACAAGGTCCGCCGACCGCGGCAGGCACACCGCCACCAGCGACTCCGGGCCCACACCACGATCGATCAGCCAATGCGCCAACCGATTCGCCCGTACGTCCAGCTCTCTAAAAGACAGTGACCCCGCCTCGCCAATCACAGCGGGCGCGTCCGGAGAGATCGACGCCCACCGCGCCACCGACCCCACCAAACCCGGCTCCAACACCGGCTCAACGGTGTCGTTCACCCCATGCAGCAACCACCGACGCTCGTCCTCGTCCACCACATCGACGTCCCCGACGCACATGTCGGGGTCGGTGACCAGCTGGTCCAGGACGCGCGCGAAACGAGTGGTGATGGCCTCGGCCGTGTCCCGATCGAACAGCCTGGTCGCGTACTGGAGGTCGCCGCGCAGCGTCCCCGAGTCGTCCACGGCCATGCTGAAGAAGAGGTCGAACTTGACGGTCGATGTGAGGGCCTGCTCGTACTCCACGTCGAGCCCGGCGAGTTCGAGGCTCCGCCTCTCGAAGTTCTGCCAGGCGAACATCACCTGGAACAGCGGCTGGTAGGCCGCGGAGCGGTCGGGGTTGATCGCCTCGACCAGCGTCTCGAACGGCAGGTCCTGGTGCTCGTAGGCCGTCAGCGCCTTGTCCCGGACCTGCGCGAGCAGGCCGGTGAACGACGGGTCGCCCGACAGGTCCGCGCGCAGCACCAGGGTGTTGGCGAAGAATCCGACGAGGTCGTCCAGCGCTTCGTCGGTCCGTCCGGCGACCGGGCTCCCGATCGTGACGTCGTCGCAGCCGCCGAGCTTGTGCAGCAGCACGGCGAGGGCCGTCTGCAGGACCATCGACATGGTCGTCCCGCGCTCGGCGGCGAGCTTCTCCAGCCTCGCCACCACCGCCGGCTCCACGGCGAAGTCGACCGTGTCTCCGTGCGAACTCGCCTCCGCCGGGCGCGGCCGGTCCAGCGGCAGCGTCAGCGGCTGCGGCACCCCGGCCAGTTCCGTGCGCCAGTAGTCGAGCTGCCGCGCGGCGAGACTGCCCGGGTCGTCGATGTCGCCGAGCAGTTCGCGCTGCCACAGCGTGTAGTCCTTGTACTGGACGGGCAGCGGCTCCCATTCCGGTGAGCGGCCGTCCCGGCGGGCCGTGTAGGCGGTGGCCAGGTCCCGTACGAGCGGCGCGCCCGAGCTGCCGTCCATCGCGATGTGGTGGACGACCAGGACCAGGACGTGTTCGCGCGGAGAGCAGCGGAACAGGGTCGCCCGGACCGGGAGTTCGGCCGCCAGGTCGAACCGGTGGGCGACGGCCTCGTCGACGGCGACGGCCACGTCCGCGGGCGCCACGTCGCGCACCGGCACCCGCGGGGACACCTCCGCCATCGGCAGGATCCGCTGGCGGGGTTCGCCGTCGCCGTCCACCGGATAGGTGGTGCGCAGGATCTCGTGCCGCTCGATCAGGTCGCCGATCGCCGTGACGAGGGCGGCCTCGTCCAGGGGGCCGGTCAGCCGGAACGCCGCCGACATGTTGTAGGTCTCCGACGCCCCCTCCAGCTGGTGCAGGAGCCACATGCGCCGTTGCGCGAACGACAGCGGGATCATTCCTTCACTCCTCTACGGTCATCTTGCGCAGGGCGGGGCGACGCGGAGCGGCCGACTTCTCCGACCACGCGGCGAGCGCGGCCACCGTCGGCAGGTCGAAGAACGTGCGGATGGGGATCTCGACCCCGATCTCGGCGCGGGCGCGGCTGATCAGCCGGGTGGCCAGCAGGGAATGCCCGCCGAGGGCGAAGAAGTCGTCGTCGACGCCGACCTTCTCCAGGCCGAGCACCTCCGCGAACAGCGCGCACAGGGTCCTTTCGCGCGGACTGCGGGGTTCTCGTCCGGTCGTGGCCGGTGCGTGGCCGGGGGCGGGGAGCGCGGCGCGGTCGAGCTTGCCGTTCGGCGTCGTCGGGAACCCGGTCATGGGCACGATCGCCGAGGGCACCATGTACTCCGGTACGCGCTCCCGGAGGAAGCCCTTCAGCGCCTCGACGTCGACGGCGTCCGGGCCCGCCCCGCCGGCCGGCACCGCGTACGCGACGAGCCGCTGATCGCCGGGACGGTCCTCTCGCACGACCGCGACCACCTGCGCGACATCGGGATGTCCGGCGAGCACGTGCTCGATCTCGCCCAGCTCGATCCGGAACCCGCGGATCTTCACCTGGAAGTCGGTACGTCCGATGTACTCCAGCCGACCGTCGCCGCCGTATCGGACGAGGTCACCGGTGCGGTACATCCGCGCACCGGCAGGACCGAACGGGCACGCCACGAACCGTCCGGACGTCAGCGCCGGGCGCCCGAAATAGCCCCGGGCCAGCCCGTCACCGGCGATGTACAGCTCGCCCACGGCGCCGCGTGGAGCCGGGAGCAGCCGCGCGTCGAGGACATACACCTGGGTGTTGCCGATCGGCGAACCGATCGCCACACCCGACCCGGTCTCCACGGCCGCCGCCGTCGACCAGATCGTCGTCTCCGTCGGGCCGTAGACGTTCAGCACCTCGGACGCCTGATCGGCCAAAGCCTCGGCGAGAGGCACGGGCAGGGCCTCGCCGCCCACCAGGACCCGCAGGCCCTTCGCGGCGTTCGGCTCCTGCATCAGGAGCATCTGCCAGAACGCCGGGGTCGCCTGCACCACGGTGACGCCGTGGCGGCGCATCATCGCTCCGGCCGACAGGTCGGCGGCGGCGTCCTCCTCCCCCGCCAGCACGACGGCCGCGCCGGAGATCAGCGGCAGGAACAGCTCCAGTGCCGCGATGTCGAACGAGACAGTCGTGACCGCCAGCAACCGGTCCTCAGGCGACAACGGAACCCGCCGCCCCATCGTGGCCAGGAAGTTCTCCAGTGCGCCCCGCGAGACCGCCACGCCCTTTGGGTCGCCCGTCGATCCCGACGTGTAGATCACATACGCCGTGCTCTCCGGTGAGACGGCCACCTGCGGCGCCGTGTCCGGGAACTCAGAACAGTCCACGTCGCCGTCCAGCACCAGCACCGGATCGGCATCACCGATGATGTAGTCGATCCGCGAACGCGGATGCTCCGGATCGATCGGGACATAGGCCGCCCCGGCCTTCAGCACCGCCAGCAACGCGACCACGAGGTCCACCGAGCGCGGCAGGCGGACGGCCACCGGCGACTCGGGCCGTGCGCCCCGATCGATCAGCCATCCGGCCAGGCGATTCGCCCGCGCGTCCAGCTCCGCGTAGGTCAGCGTCACGCGTTCGCCGATGACGGCGGGCGCGTCCGGTGACATCTCGGCCCGCCGGGCGACCGACTCCACCAGGCCCGGCTCCAGCGCCGGCTCGGCGGTGTCGTTCACCTCGTGCAGCAGCCACCGGCGCTCGTCCTCGCCGAGCACGTCGACGTCCGCGAGACGCGTGTCCGGGTCGGTGACGAACTGGCCGAGGACCCGGGCGAACCGGGCGGCGAGGGCGGCCGCCGCCTCGTGGTCGACCAGGTTCTTCTGGTACTGCATGGACAGGTGCAGCCGCGGGCCGGGCACGGCGGTCAGCGTGATCGGGTAATGCGTGCCGGCGAACGGCCGCGCCCCGGTGACGGCGATGCCGTCCGAGGGCGCGGCCTTGTCGAGCGCGTCGGTGTCGACCGGGAACGACTCGAAGAGCACGAGGGTGTCGAACAGCGCGCTCAGCCCGGTGGCCTGTTGGATCTCCGCGAGGCCGTGGTGCTGGTGGTCGAGCAGCGCGGCTTGGCGGTCCTGCAGCGCGGTGAGCAGCCCGGCGAACGTGTCCCGCTGGTCGCACCGCACCCGGACGGGGATGGTGTTGATGAACAGCCCGACCATGTCGCCGCCGTCCATGAGCGCGGCCGGGCGTCCCGCCACGGTGGCGCCGAACACGACGTCCGCGCGCCCGACAAGTTCCGCGAGCAGCACCCCCCACGCGCCTTGGACGACGGTGTTGAGGGTGACGCCGAGTTGCGCGGCCCGCTGGGAAAGGCCCTCCACGTCCTCGAAGGCCACCTCGATCTGCGCGAAGCCTTCGGAATCGTGCCGCGCACCCGCGTGCGGCACGAGCAGGGTTGGTTCGTCCACACCGTCGAGCTCGGCCGCCCAGGCCCGCACGGCCTCGTCGCGGTCCTGGTGCGCGAGCCACGCCAGGAAGTCGCCGTAGTCGCGCGTGCCGGGCAGATCCGCCGGGTCGCCGTTGGACGCGTAGAGGCCCAGCAGGTCCCGGATCAGCAAGGGCATGGACCAGCCGTCGAGCAGCGCGTGATGGGCGGTCACCACGAGTTCGGCCCGGTCCGACTCCAGCGTGACGAGCGCCAGCCTGATCAGCGGAGGGACGCCGACGTCGAAGTGCGCGGCCCGGTCCTGCGTGAGGAACCGTTCGAACGCCTCGTCTCGGTCGGCCTCGCCCGCCTCCGCCGTCAGATCGAGGTGCCGCCATGGCAGGGGCACCGTTTCCGGCACCACCTGCACGATGTCGCCGTCCGCACGGTCGACGAACGCCCCGCGAAGGTTGGCGTAGCGGCCGAGGAGCGCCTGACCGGCGCGCCGCAGCCGCTCCGGGGCGACCTCGCCGGACAGGTGGAACACCCACTGCGTGTGGTACGCGTCGAACGACGTGCCGACCAGCATCGTGTGGAAGAGCATCCCGGACTGCGCGGGGGTCACCGGCCACACTTCGGACAGCCGGCCGAACCGGCTCTCCCACGTGTCGATCTCCTGTTGGACGACGCCGGCCAGGGGCGCGTCCGACGGGGTCAGGCCGCCCGCGTCCGGTGCCGCCGCATGCCGGGCCAGGGCGGTCAGCGCCTCGGCCCACGCCCCGGCCAGCTCCGACACCTCGCCACGGGACTGCGCACCGGCGGAGAAGGAGAAGCCCGCCGTCAGCCCGCCGTCGTCGGCCACTACATCGATCTCCACCATCGACCGCACCGGCATGCCGTCGCGCGACACGGCCGCCATGTCCCACCCCGTGCCGCGCAGTTCCTCAGGCAGGTCCGCATCGGACGCCCGGCCATGAAAGACGAAGCCGATCTGCGGTTCGCTGCCGTCGGCGGGCTCGGCGGGGGTGCCCGGGGCCGACCGCAGCTGCTCCTTGACGGTCTTGATCGCCCGCCCGGCGGCCGGGCCGCCCGCGAACGCGTCCGCGAGGTCGATCCCGGTCAGGTCCAACCGCGCCGGGAACTCGGCGGTGAACGGCCCGATCGTGCGGGACAGGTCGGCGCCGGGGACCGCGTTCTCCTCCCTGGCCTCGCCCACCACCTGGACGGCCTCCGGGGTCCCCGGCAGGCCGCGCGCCTCGCGCCGGCGGGCCAAGGCCAGTGCCAGGCCGGTGAGGAGGCCGTCGCCGGCACGGGCGCGGAACGCCGAGGGCAGCCGGTCCAGCAGGACCTCCGTGACATCCGCCGGCACCCGGACCCGCACCGTCTCCGCGACGTCGGGCACCCGGCCCGGGTCCCCCGGCGCCTGCCCGCTCTGGATCTGCTTCCACTGCGGCAGTTCCGCGACCTTTCGCGGGTCGGCCGCCTCGTCGCCGAGGGCGTGGGCCCACCTGCGGTACGAGGTCGCTACCCGGGCCAGTACCGGAGTCCCGCCGTCCCGTGCCTGACGCCACGCGAGGACCAGGTCCGGGACGAGGATCCGCCATGAGGCATCGTCCATGACAAGGCGGTGCGCGACCACCAGCAGCCGGTCGGGGCCCGCGTCCGCAGCGAGCCGGACGAACTGCGCCATGACGCCCGTGAACGGTTCCAACCGGTCCGCTGCGGCGGCGAGTTCGGCGGGCACGTCGGCGGCGCCGCCGCGAACCGTCCGCAGCAGCGCGCCGGCGTCCGCGCCGCCGGGTGCCTCGATCACCAGGCCGGGTTCGGCCCGATCGAGCCGGGCGCGCAGCACGTCGTGCCGATCCAGCACCGCCTGCACCGCCGTGACCAGGTCCGGTTCGGCGACGTCCTCGGGCAGGGTCAGGACCCTGGCGGTGCAGGCCCGCTCGATGCCGCCGTTGAGGACGAGACCGTGCGCGACCGGAGGCAGCGGGGCCCATCCGACACCGCCCCCCGGCAGCTCGGCCAGCGCCGGGCCCGCCTCGTCGCGTCCCTCGATCAGCTCCGCCAGCCGGGCGACCGTGCGGTGCTCGAAGATCTCCCGCACGGTGACGGCCAGACCACGGGACCTCGCCCGAGCGACGACCTGGACGGAACGGATGCTGTCACCGCCGAGGGCGAAGTAGTCGTTGTCGATACCGATGCTCTCCAGGCCGAGCACTTCGGAGAACAGGCCGCAGAGCGCCTCCTCCAGCTCGTTGCGCGGCCCCCGGCCGATCGACGCCTGCGTGTGATCCGGCTCAGGCAGCGCTCGCCGGTCGAGCTTGCCGTTGGGGGTGAGGGGGATCTGCGAGAGCGGGACGAGGGTGGCCGGGACCATGTAGTCGGGGAGTCGTTCGCGCAGGTAGCCGGGCAGCTCGGAGAGCAGCGGGCCTATCGTCTTGGCGAGCGCGGGCGTGTTCGCCAGGGCCTTGCCGCCGGTGCCGCTGGGGACGTATCCACCTGTGACGGTCCGGTGCGGGGGCGACAGCACCACGTCGAAACAGCGTGCGTCCTCACCGGACCACGTGACGATTGCGTCCCGTCCTTGCCCGCACGCCGACAGTCGGAGTTCCTCCGGGTCGACCGCCCCGGACAGCCCGGTCTCTTCGGCGAGGCGTGCGTTGGGTATCCCGGTCACCCGTACGGGGCCGTCCGCCAGATCTGCGCGGCGGGCTAGGCCGTCGAGTTCGTCCAGGCCGGACACCTCGGCCCCCCACGCCAGCGCCGGTGCGCTTGTCAGGTCGAGGACGTCGGCCGGGTCCTTGTGCAGGACGACCTCGTAGCGGTGACGGGTCAGTTCGTTGTGCGCTCTGCCGTTCTTCAGCCGGATGTCCACCGCGACGCCGCGTTGCCGGGCCCAATCGGTGAACCACTGCGGCGCGACCACCAACTCCCGTTCGGCCAGCACCGCCTTCTCCACCAGCGTCCGCAACTGCTCCTCCGAAGCATGCGGATGCGCCGCACGCTGCACCGCCTCCAACAGCACCCGATGCGTCACCGCGTTGCGGACATCGCCCACCACCACCCGGCCGCCCGGCGCCAGCAAACCCATGGCTGCGTCCAGCACTCGTTCCAGGTAGCCGGCGCTGGGGAAGTACTGGACCACCGAGTTCAACACCACCGTGTCGAAGTGGCCGCCCGGCAACCCCGAAACGTCATCGGCAGCCTGCGCGCTCAACCGGACACGGTCACCGAACCCCGCCCGTTCGACCTGCCTGCGGACGCGATCCACGACTGTGCCCGAGATATCGGTGCCCCAGTACTCCTCCACGTCACCGACGATCTCCGCCAGCAGCAGACCAGAACCGACACCGATCTCCAGCACCCGCCTCGGCGCGAAAGCCAGCACCCGCGCCACCGCCGCGTCCCGCCACTCCACCATCTCCGCACGCGGAATCGGCTCACCGTCATACGACGACCGCCACAACTGGAAGTCCTCACCCAGCGCCTGGTCATTGGAGGCCGCGTAGCTGTCGTCGTAGACCTGCTGCCATTCGTCGACCTGGACGGCGGGGTCGGCCAGCGCCTCGTCGGGCGCCGGCACCACGTAGCCGACGAGACGCTTGTCGCCTTCCTGCTCCTCCCGCACCACGACGGCGGCCTGTGCCACCTGGGAATGTCCGGCGAGCACGTGTTCGATCTCGCCCAGCTCGATGCGGAACCCGCGGACCTTCACCTGGAAGTCGGTACGCCCGATGTACTCCAGCAGACCGTCCCCGCCGAATCGGACGAGGTCACCGGTGCGGTACATCCGCGCACCGGCAGGACCGAACGGACACGCCACGAACCGGCCCGACGTCAACGCCGAACGCCCGAAGTACCCCCTGGCCAGCCCATCGCCAGCGATGTACAACTCCCCCGCCACACCACGCGGGACCGGCCGCAACCGCGCATCGAGCACATACACCTGGGTGTTTCCGATCGGCGAACCGATCGCCACACCCGACCCGGCCTCCACGACCGCCGCCGTCGACCAGATCGTCGTCTCCGTCGGGCCATAGACGTTCAACACCTCGACCGCCTGGTCAGCCAAAGCGTCGGCCAAGGGCGCGGGCAGGGCCTCGCCACCCACCAGGACACGCAGACCCTTGGCGGCGTCTGTCTCCTGCATCAGCACCATCTGCCAGAACGCCGGCGTCGCCTGCGCCACCTTCACCCCATGGCGCTTCACAACCGCCACCACAGCGGACGGATCAGCGACCGTCTCCCGCCCCACAAGCACCACAGCCGCACCCGAGATCAGCGGCAGGAACAGCTCCAGGGCCGCGATGTCGAACGAGACCGTCGTGACCGCCAGCAGCCGGTCCTCAGGCGACAACGGAACCCGCCGACGCATCGTGGCCAGGAAGTTCTCCAGCGCACCCCGCGAGACCGCCACACCCTTCGGATTGCCGGTCGACCCCGACGTGTAGATCACATACGCCGTGCTCTCCGGCGAGACGCTCACATCCGGCGCCGACTCCGGGCACGCGGCAGTATCAGCCTCGGCTAGCAACTCGGCGTCCAGCACCAGCACCGGGTCCGCGTCTTCGAGGATGTAGTCGATCCGCGAACGCGGATGCTCCGGATCGATCGGCACATAAGCCCCACCGGCCTTCAGTACCGCCAACAGCGCCACCACAAGATCCACCGAGCGCGGCAGAGACACCGCCACCAACGACTCCGCGCCCACACCACGATCGATCAGCCAATGCGCCAACCGATTCGCCCGCGCTTCCAACTCCCCGAACGACAGCGACGCCGCCTCGCCAATGACCGCAGGCGCGTCCGCAGACACCGACGCCCACCGCGCCACCGACCCCACCAAACCCGACTCCAACACCGGCTCAACGGTGTCGTTCACCCCATGCAGCAACCACCGACGCTCGTCCTCGTCCAGGACGTCGACGTCCTCGAGACGCATGCCCGGGTCGGTGATCACCTGCCGCAGGACGCGCACGAACCGCTGGACGATGGCGACGGCCGTGGCGTGGTCGAACAGCTCCGTCGCGTACTCCAGCCGTCCGTACACACCGCCGGACTCGTTCGGGATGATGTTGAAGTACAGGTCGAGCTTCGCGGTGCCGGTGCCCGCCGGGACGGGGGTGGCCCGGAGGTCGGGCATTTCGAGCTGCGGCCAGAGGAACTGCCAGGCCAGCATCACCTGGAACAGCGGCTGGTACGAGGTCGAGCGGTCCGGGTTGAGGAGTTCCACCAGCCGCTCGAACGGCAGGTCCTGGTTGTCGTACGCGGCGAGGGCCTTGTCGCGGACCTGCTCGACGAGCTCGCCGAACGACGGGTTCCCCGGCAGGTCGGCGCGCAGCACCCAGGTGTTGATGAAGAGCCCGATCAGGTCGGTCAGGGCCTCGTCGGTCCGCCCCTCGATCGGGCTGCCGATCGTGACGTCCTCGTCGGCGCCCAGTTTCCACAGCAGTACCGCCAGCGCGGCCTGCGCGACCATGGGCGGTGTGGCGCCCCGGTCCGCGGCCAGCTTCCCGAGCCGGGCGACCAGTTCCGGTTCCAGTTCGAGATCGACATGGCCGCCGTGGTGGCCGGCCACCGCCGGACGCGGCCGGTCCAGCGGCAGCCGCACCGGCTGCGGCACCCCGTCCAGTTCCCGCCGCCAGTAGTCGAGCTGGGACGTGACGATGCTCTCCGGGTCGTCCTGGTCGCCGAGCAGCTCGCGCTGCCACAGCGTGTAGTCCTTGTACTGGACGGGCAGCGGCTCCCAATCGGGCGCCTCGCCCCGGTGGCGGGCCGAGTACGCCGACATCAGATCCCGGAGGAACGGCGTCATCGACGCCCCGTCCGTGGCGATGTGGTGGAAGACGAACACCAGCACGTGGTCCTGCGGGGAGGTGCGGAAGACGGTCGTCCGCAGAGGAAGGTCGGTGTCCAGGTCGAACCCCTCGCACACGGCCTCGTTCATCGCGGCGTCGATCGCGTCAGCGGCCACATCGACCACCCGGAACGGGAGGACCGCTTCCTGCGGGGGCAGGACGCGCTGCTCCGGCGTGCCGTCCTCGTTCTCGACGATCAGGGTGCGCAGGCTCTCGTGCCGGGTCGCGACGTCCGTCACCGCCGCGGCCAGCGCGGCCGTGTCCAGCGGCCCTTCGAGACGCAGAGCGAACGGGAAGTTGTAGGTCGCGGACGGGCCTTCCAGACGGTCGAGGAACCACAGCCGCCGCTGGGCGAAGGACAACGGGATCATCGGCGCGCTCCTACACGGTCATTTTGCGCAGCTGGGGGCGGTTCGACGTCTTCAGCTCCGCGAGGCGGGCCGCGAGCTGGGCGACGGTCGGATTGCGGAACACCGTCGCGACCTTCACGTCGAGGTTGAGTTCGTTGCGGATGCGGCCGATCAGGCGGGTGGCCAGCAGCGAGTGGCCGCCGAGCGCGAAGAAGTCGGCGTCGATGCCGATCCTCTCCATCTCGAGGAGTTCGGCGAACAGCCGGCAGAGGACCTCCTCGCGCTCGTCGCGGGGTTCTCGTCCGGTCGTGACCTGGGAGCGGTCCGGGGTGGGGAGCGCGGCGCGGTCGAGCTTGCCGTTCGGCGTCGTCGGGAACCCGGCCATGGGCACGATCGCCGAAGGGATCATGTAGTCCGGCACGCGCTCCCTGAGGAGGCCCGTCACGGCCTCGACGTCCAGCGCCCCGGGGTCGATACCGCCCTTCGGCACCACGTACGCGACCAGCCGTTTGTCGCCTCGCCCGTCCTCGCGTGTCACGACGGCGGCCTGCGCCACGTCGGGATGCTGAGCCAGTACGTGTTCGATCTCGCCCAGCTCGATCCGGAATCCGCGGACCTTCACCTGGAAGTCGGTACGGCCGATGTACTCCAGCCGTCCGTCGCCGCCGTGTCGGACGAGGTCACCGGTGCGGTACATCCGCGCACCGGCAGGGCCGAACGGGCACGCCACGAACCGTCCGGACGTCAGCGCCGAACGACCGAAGTACCCCCTGGCCAGCCCATCGCCAGCGATGTACAGCTCCCCCGGCACACCACGCGGGACCGGCCGCAGCCCGGAGTCCAGGACGTACACCTGGGTGTTGCCGATAGGCGAACCGATCGCCACACCCGACCCAGCCTCGACTTCCGCCATCGTCGACCAGATCGTCGTCTCCGTCGGGCCGTAGACGTTCAGCACTTCGGCCGCCTGGTCGGCCAAAGCGTCGGCCAAGGGCGCAGGCAGGGCCTCGCCCCCAACCAGGACACGCAGACCCTTCGCGGCATCCGGCTCCTGCATCAGCACCATCTGCCAGAACGCCGGCGTCGCCTGCACCACCGTGACCTCATGCCGCTTGGCAAGTGCCACCACGGCGGACGGATCGCCGATGGTGTCCTTCTCTCCCGCCAGCACCACGGCCGCACCGGAGACCAGCGGCAGATACAGCTCCAGTGCCGCGATGTCGAACGAGACCGTCGTGACCGCCAGCAGCCGGTCCTCGGGCGACAACGGAACCCGCCGCCCCATCGTGGCCAGGAAGTTCTCCAGCGCGCCTCGCGAGACCGCCACGCCCTTCGGATTGCCGGTCGATCCCGACGTGTAGATCACATACGCCGTGTTGTCCGGCGAGGCGTCGGCATCGGGCGCCGACTCCGGGAACCTCGAACAGCCGGCAGCGGCCCAGGTCTGGGCGTCCAGCACCAGCACCGGGTCCGCGTCTTCGAGGATGTAGTCGATCCGCGAACGCGGATGGTCCGGGTCGATCGGCACATAGGCCCCACCGGCCTTGAGCACCGCCAGCAACGCCACCACAAGATCCACCGACCGCGGCAGACACACCGCCACCAGCGACTCCGGGCCCACACCACGATCGATCAGCCAATGCGCCAGCCGGTTGGCCCGCACCTCCAACTCCCCGAACGACAGCGACCCCGCCTCACCGATCACAGCGGGCGCGTCCGGAGAGATCGACGCCCACCGCGCCACCGACCCCACCAAGCCCGGCTCCAGCGCCGGCTCGGCGGTGTCGTTCACCTCGTGCAGCAGCCACCGGCGCTCGTCCCCGCCGAGCACGTCGACGTCCGCGAGACGCGTGTCCGGGTCCGTGAGCACCTGGTCCAGCACCCGGACGAGCCGCGCGGCGATCACCTCGGCGCCGGCGCGGTCGTAGAGGTTGTTCTGGTAGTCGAGGGAGAGCCGCAGGTAGGGGTCGGAGGAGTTGAGGGTGAGCGGGTAGTGCGAGCCCGCGAACGGCCGGATGCCGTCGATCGTGAACCCGGCCGCGATGTTGGCGTCGACGACGCCCTCGCGGTCGACCGGGTAGTTCTCGAAGACGACGATCGTGTCGAAGAGCGCGGGGAGCCCGGCGCCGCGCTGGATGTCGGCGAGCCCGTAGTAGTGGTGGTCGAGCAGGGCGGTCTGCCGGTCCTGCAGCGCGGTGATGACGTCGCCGACGCCGTCGTCCGGCCGGCAGAGCACCCTGGTCGGCAGGGTGTTGATGAAGAGCCCGACCATCTCCTCCGAGCCGGGGAGTTCCGGTGGACGGCCGTTGACGGCGGCTCCGAAGACCACGTCCTGCTGCCCGGTGAGCTTCGCGAGCAGGATCCCCCACGCGCCTTGCAGGAGCGTGTTGAGGGTGACCCCGAGTTCCGCGGCGCGGTGGGCGAGTGCGCGGCCCTTGTCGACCGATAGCGGTACCTCGATCCGCCCGAGGGCGGACGCCGTCTCCTGGACGGGGGCGCTCGGCGCCACGAGGGTCGGCTGCTCGAAGCCGGCGAGTTCGGCGGCCCACCGGGCGGCCGACGCCTCCCGGTCCCGTGTGGCGAGCCACGCCAGGTAGTCGCCGTAGCTGCGGACCGGGCGGAGCTCGTACGTTCCGGAGTACAGCCGGATCAGGTCCGTGAGCACCAGCGACGACGACCACCCGTCGAACAGCGTGTGGTGGGCCGTGACGATCAGCTTCGCCCGCTGCGGCGTGTAGGTGATCAGGCCGAGGCGCATCAGCGGCGGCCGCAGCGGGTCGAGCGGGTCGGCGCGGTCCTCCGCGAGGTACCGGTCGAGGGCCGCGTCCTGTTCGGCTTCGCCGCGGCCCGTCAGGTCGACGTGGCGCCAGGGCATGTCGACGTGCTCCGGTACGACCTGGACCGGGCCGCCGTCGGCTCCGGCCAGGAACGCGGAGCGCAGGTTCGGGTAGCGGTCGAGCAGGCGCCGCCCGGCGTCCCGCATGCGTTCGGGGTCGACCTGCCCGGTCAGGTGCAGGACGAACTGCATGTGGTAGACGTCGAACGACCCGTCGGCGACCGCGGCCTGGAACTGGATCCCCGCCTGTCCCGGTGCCTGCGGCCAGATGTGGGTCAGCCGGCCGTAATGCGTCTCCCAGGCGTCGATCTCGTCCTGGCGCACCGGGACCAGCGCGGCGTCGGACGGCGTGAGCCCGCCGATCTCCGGCCGCGCGGCGTACGCGGCCATGCCCGTCAGCACCTCGACCCACAGTTCGGCGAGTTCGGCGGTGCGCTCCCGGGACAGCAGCCCGGTGGGGAACGTGAAGACGGCCTGCAGCCGGGCGCCTTCGGGGCCGTCGGTGGCGACGGCGCCCACCTCCAGGGCGGACAGCGCGGGCAGGTCCGGGTCGGGCACCGGGACGAGCTCGGCGGACCAGCGCGCCGGCCCCCACCCGTCCGCGCGCAGGTGCTCGGGCACGTCGGCGTCGGAGACGCGGCCGAGGTAGTTGAACCCGATCTGCGGCGCCGGGTGGTCGGCGAGCTGCGGGGCGGTCTCCGGGTTCAGGTAGCGCAGCAGCCCGTACCCGACGCCCTTGTCGGGGATCGCGCGCAGCTGCTCCTTCACCAGCTTGACCGCCGTCCCGGCCGCGGCGCCGCCGGCGAGCACCTCGGACACGTCCACGCCGCGCACGTCGACCCGCGCCGGGTACATGCAGGTGAACCAGCCGACCGTGCGGGCGAGGTCGGCCCCGGGGACGACGTCCTCCTCGCGGCCGTGCCCCTCCAGCCGGACCAGGGTCGAGCGGTCGGCGCCGCTCCACCGGTTCACGGCGAGGGCGAGCGCGGCGAGCAGCACGTCGGTGCCGGTGCCCCGGTAGGCCGCGGGAAGCCCGGTCAGCACCGCGTCGGTGACGTCGGCGGGCAGTTCCACCCGGACGCTGCCGAGCGTGGACACGACGTCCACCGCCGGGTCGAACGGGCGCTCGCCGAGCGGCGGGTTCGCGGCTTCGAGCATGTCCCGCCAGAACTCCAGCTCCGCCTCCCGCTCCGGGGAGAGCGCCTCGGCCTCCAGCGCCGCGGCCCAGCGGCGGGCGGACGTCCCGACCGCGGGCAGGTCGGGCGTCCGGCCGTCGCGGACCCGCCGCCACGCCTCGGCGAGGTCGGACATGAGAATGCGCCAGGAGACGCCGTCCACCACCAGGTGGTGCAGGACGGCGAGCAGCCTGCCCGGCCCCCGCTCCGGGGCGAACCAGACGAAGCGCGCCATGGTCCCGGCCTCCGGGTCGAGGCTCCCGGTCGCGGCGTCCAGCTCGGCCTTCGCGGTCTCCAGCGTGGACGGGTCGTCCCACCGGCCGTCGCAGGGCACGCGGTGGATCAGGCCGGCCGCGCGCACGCTCCCCGCCGGACGCACGTCGAGGGACGGCACGTCGCCGCGCACCAACCGGGCCCGCAGGAGGTCGTGCCGGTCGAGGACGGCGTCCAGCGTCGCGGCCAGCCCGTCCGCGTCGATGCCCGCGGGCAGCTCCAGCGCCATCGCCATGGCGAACCGGTCCATCCCGCCGCCGTGCTGGAACACGTGCCGCGCCACCGGCTGCAGCCCCATCGGCCCGACGCCGCCGCTCGCGTCCTCGGCGAGCACGGGCGTCCGGTCCCGGCGCGCGGAGACCGCCTCGGCCAGCCGCGCCGCCGTCCGGCACTCGAAGATCTCCCGGGTGGTGACCTCCAGGCCGCGGGCCCGGGCCCGCGCGACCACCTGGATCGACCGCAGGCTGTCGCCGCCCACGGCGAAGAAGTCGTCGTCGATGCCGACCCGGTCCACCCCGAGCACGTCCGCGTACGCGGCGGTGATGACCGTCTCGGCCTCGGTGCGCGGCGCCCGGTAGGTCTCGCCCGCGAACTCCGGTTCGGGCAGGGCCGACCGGTCCAGCTTGCCGGTCGGCCCGAGCGGCATCCGGCCGAGGGTCACGAAGGCCGACGGGACCATGTAGTCGGGCAGCCGCGCCGCGACGAACCTGCGCAGCTCGGCGGCCGACGCGCCCGCCATCGCCTCCACGTCGCCGATGCCGCCGGCGCCGTCGTCGCCGACGGCCCCCGCGCCGGTGTGCACGACATAGGCGACGAGCCGCCGCCCGCCCCCGGGCGCCTCCCGGCTGATCACGACCGCCTCGCTGATCCCGGGGTAGCGCGCGCACACCGCCTCGACCTCGGCGGTCTCGATGCGGAAGCCGCGGACCTTCACCTGGCCGTCGACCCTGCCGACGCACTCGAGCCGGCCGCGCGCGTTCCACCGGGCGAGGTCGCCCGTGCGGTACATCCGCTCGCCCGCCGGGCCGAACGGGTTCGCGACGAACCGTTCGGCCGTCATGCCCGGCCGGTCGCGGTAGCCGCGGCCGAGGCACGTCCCGGCGACGTACAGCTCGCCGACCACGCCCTGCGGCACCGGGGCGAGCCCCGGTCCCAGCACGTAGGCGCGCATATTGCCCAGCGGAGTACCGATCGGCGCGACGTCGTCCTCCGCCCACTCCTCGGACGCCGTGAGGGAGAACGCGGTGGCGTAGAAGCTCTCGCTCTGCCCGTAGGAGTTCACGACCTGCACGTCCGGCAGCGCCTCCCGCACCTGCCGCACCAGCCGGGCCGGGAGGATGTCGCCCGCCAGCACGACCGTCCGCACGCCGCTCGTCTTCTCCAGGTGCCCCGTCAACTCCCCGAGCACGGTGGGGACGGCGCTGATCACGTCGCCGTCCCAGCCGCCCCGCTCCGCGAGCGCGAGCATGTTCGGCACCACCTCGGCCGTGCCGCCGGTGGACAGGGTGGTCAGCAGCTCGAACACCGAGACGTCGAAGTTCACCGACGTGCCGGACAGCATCCGCCAGCCGGGCGGCGCGTCGAGGACGCGCACCAGCTCCCGCACCCCGTTGACGACGTTGCGGTGGGTGATCGCCGCGCCCTTCGGCGTGCCCGTGGACCCGGACGTGTACATGACGTACGCCAGGTTGTCCGGGCGCAGCGGCGAGGTCCGGTCCGCGTCGTCCGGCGGGCCCTCGGGCGTGTCCCATCCCGCGCGGTGGTCGAGGTTCACGGCGGAGACGTCCGCCGGCGGCAGGTCCCGCCACGTCGCGGTGTCGGTCACCGCGAAGCGCGGGCGCGCCTCGGACAGCACGCTCGCCGCGCGTCCGCCGAGGTACTGCGGGTCCATCGGCAGGTATCCGGCGCCGGACTTGAGGATGCCGAGAAGGCCGGCCACCAGGTCCTCGGTGCGCGGCAGCGCCAGCACCACGAGGTCCTCCGGCCCGGCGCCGCGCCGGATCAGCTCCCACGCGACGGCGTTCGCCCGGGCGTCGAGCTCCCGGTAGGTCAGCGTCCGGCCGTCGCAGGCGATCGCCGGGGCGTCCGGCGTCCTCGCGGCCTGGTCCTCGAACAGCTCCGGGACCGTGGCCTCGGGCACCGGCGCGGCGGTGTCGTTGAAACGGCGGAGCAACCGGTCCCGCTCGGCGTCGGCGAGCACGTCGACGCCGCCGACGCGGTGCTCCGGGTCGGCCGCGACCCGGCCCAGCACCCGGACGAACCGGGCGGCGATGTCCTCGGCCGTGTCCCTGTCGAACAGGTCGGTGCGGTACTCCAGGCGGCAGGTCGCCCCGCCCGCGCCGTCCGGGAGCATGTCGAAGAACAGGTCGAACTTGGCCGTGCCGGTCTCCAGCCTCTCGTCCCGGACGTCGAGGCCGGGGAACTCCATCGGCGGCACGGGCGGCTGCCAGGCGAGCATGACCTGGAAGAACGGGCTGTAGGCGGTGGACCGGTCGGGGTTCAGCAGCTCCACCAGGCGCTCGAACGGCATCTCCTGGTTGTCGTACGCGGCCAGCGACCGGTCCCGCACCCGCCGGACCAGTTCGAGGAACGTCGGTTCGCCGGAGAGGTCGGCGCGCAGCACCCAGGTGTTGACGAAGAACCCGACGAGGTCGCGCAGCTCGTCGGCGGTGCGTCCCGCGATCGGCGCGCCGATGGGCACGTCGTCGCCGCAGCCGAGGTGGTGGAGGAGGACCGCCAGCGCGGAGTGCATGACCATCGAGATCGTCGCGTCGGCCCGCGCGGCGAGCTTCTCCACGGACGAGAGCAGGCCGGGGTCGATCGAGAACCGGACCATGTCGCCCGCGTGGCCCATCGCCTTCCCGCGCGGCCGGTCGGTGGGGAGGGCGAGCGGCTGCGGCAGGTCGGCGAGGGCCTGCCGCCAGTACTCCAGCTGCCTGGCCCCCAGGCTGGCCGGGTCGGTCTCGTCGCCGAGCACGTCCCGCTGCCACAGCGTGTAGTCCGCGTATTGCACCGGGAGCGGCTCCCACCGCGGGGCCCCGCCCTCCCTGCGGGCCGCGTACGCCGTGAGGAGATCGCGGAACAGCGGGCCGAACGACTCGCCGTCCACGGCGATGTGATGCATCACCAGCACCAGGGTGTGGTCGAGCGGGCCGCTGCGGACCAGCCTGGCGCGGATCGGCACGTCGGCGGCCAGGTCGAAGGTCGCGGTGGCCTCGGCATGGAGCGCGGCGGCCCGCTCCTCCTCCGTCGCGACCTCGGCCACCGGCAGGTCGAACGGCCGCTCGCCGGACGGCAGCACCCGCTGGTGGGGGACGCCCTCGCCGTCCTCGACGATCACCGTGCGGAGGACCTCGTGCCTTTCGACGACGTCGCGGAGCGCCGCCTCCAGCGCGCCGGTGTCCAGCTCACCGGTCAGCCGCAGGGCGAACGCGCCGTTGTAGGTCGCCGACGGCCCGTCGAACCGGTCCACGAACCACAGCCGGCGCTGCGCGAACGACAACGGGATCATTCTGTCTCCAATTCGGCGGGACCGGCGGGAACCGATCCGCCGCTCAGCTCTGGTCGAGCACCGTCAAGAGTTCGGCGTTGTAGAAGTCGTCGAACGAGCAAGCGCCCGACACCGTGGAGAAGTACCGGTCGATCAGCTCCTGGTGGCCGACCAGTTTCCGCAACATCTCGGTCCGCCCTTCGGGCTTGAGCTCGGCCACGTTGAGCACGCCCTGGTAGAGGTCGAGGAAGTCGTCGTTCAGGTCGTTCTCGAAGCGGTTCAGCGCCGCGTCGAGCGCGGCGTCGTCGTGCAGGCCCTGCCCGATGTGGTCCGTGAGCGACTGGGCCTGGAGGAACGCGTCGGTGATCCCGCGGGCGGTGATGGAGTCCTTGTGGTGCAGCGCGTCCCCGAGCAGCACCCACCCGGGCCCGTGTGCCTTGCGGAAGAAGTTCTCCTGATGGCCCGTGCCGTACATCTGCTCCACCCGCGCGCCGGCCGACATCCGGTCGTACAGCTCGGGCGCCGTCGTGCGGAGGGCTTCGAGGTAGGACGGCTCCACCGCGGTACGGACCTTGGCGAACTCGTTCTGCGGGAAGTAGGTCATGATCAGCGTGAGGTCGTCGTTGGTGGGGATGGCGACGACCCAGCGCCCGGGCCGCTCGTACAGCTCCATGTGCGCGGGGACCCCGGACCAGTAGCTGTAGTAGACGCAGGTCATCCGCGGGTGCTCGATGACGTTCGGCGCGCGGGTCTTGCGCGCCACCAGCGACCGCATGCCGTCCGCGCCGACGACCAGCCGCGCCCGCTCGGTCGCCTCGGCGCCGCCAGGGGTCGTGTACCGGACGCCGGCGACCCGGCCGCCCTCGTGCAGCAGGTCGGTGACCGCGCAGGACTCCTGGAACTCCGCCCCGGCCGCTACGGCGCCGCCGGCCAGGATCGGGTCGAGCACGAACCGGCGGGGCGCGTACGTCGTCCGGTGGCCGTCGACCGGCAGGGAGAAACCGTCCAGCCGGACGCCGGGCCCGTCGTAGCTCTCGTGGTCGATCGGCCGGCAGCCCGCGCGGCGGAGTTCGCCGAGCAGGCCCCACTTGGCGAGGAGCGCCACGCCCGGCTGGTGGATGTAATGCGAGGACAGCGTGTCCTGGGGGAACCGCGCCTTCTCCAGGAGCAGGACGCGGTACCCCTGCCGGGCGAACAACATGGCCGCCGGCGAACCCGCGCAACGGGCACCGATGACAATCACGTCGTACATGGCGCCTCTCCTGAGAAGTGGGCATCGGGGGAACGGTCAGCAGGCCCGGCGAAAGGAATGTGTCTCGCCGGCGGGACACGGACCGGGACCAGGGTCGCCGCTGTCAGGTCACCGGATCCAGGGATTCGATGTACGCGGAAACAGAGGCCACGGTCGGGTTGAGGAACATCTGGTCGACCGGTACCTCGACGCCCAGTTCCGCGACGAAGGCGGCCTGAATTCTTGCCATGATCACGGACTGGCCGCCCAGGGCGAAGAAATCGTCGTCGTCCGCCACGTCGTCGCGTCGGAGTTCGCGGCACCAGATGGCGCGCACCTTTTCGGAGATCATCACAGTCCCGTCCTGCACGAGTCGGCGAGTTCTTTGCGGTCGACCTTTCCGTGCGGGCTCAACGGCAGCCGGGGAATGTTGAGGCACCGCGCCGGGACCATGTTCCGCGGCAGCGTTTCGAGCAGCCGGGCGCGGACGTCGTCCGCGGCGAGATCGCCGTCCTCGGGCACGAGGAACGCGACCAGCTCGACCTCACCGGCGTCCGTGGGGGCGGTGACCACGGCGGCCTCCCGGACGCCGGGCAGCCTGGCGAGCGCGCGCTCGATGTCGGCGGGATCGATGCGCATGCCCCGCACCTTCACCTGCGCGTCCATCCGGCCGGCGACGACGAGGTCCCCCTCGGCGTTCACGTAACCGCGGTCGCCCGTGCGGTACATCCTGCGCGGCTCGCCCTCGACCATGACCGTGGTGAACCGCGCCGGCTCGGGGCCGCCGCCGTTGAGGTAGCCCGCGCCGACGCCGGCTCCGGAGATGAAGACCTCCCCGTACTCCCCCGGCCCGACGCCGTTCATCCGCTCGTCGAGAAGATGGATGCCGGTGTTGTGGGCCGGCCTGCCGACCGGCGCGATGTCGTGTTCGCTGGGCCGGTAACCGGCCAGGTCGAACGACGTCGCGACGTCCGTGCACTCGGCGACGCCGTACTGGTGCAGGAGCGTGCACGCGTTGTCCTCGCGCCGCGCCCAGTCCCAGATCCGTTCGACCTTCAGCGGCTCCCCGCCGAACAGCACGTAGTCCAGCCCGGCGAGCGCGTTCCCGCCGCGGGCGGTCTCCCAGTCCACCAGCAGGTACAGCGTGCTGGACGCGCAGTGCACCACGCGGATGTCGTGCTCGTTCAGCATGCGGTACGCCAGCAGGGCGTCGAAGTTCCGGCTCGTCATCAGGTGCTGCGTGGCGCCGCAGAACAACGGCGTCATCAGGCTGCGCTGGGACAGGTCGAAGCCGAACGCGCTGACGACCAGGTTGTGCGACCCCCGGTGCAGGCCGTACTCGATCATCAGCCAGTTCATCAGGTTGAACCAGCCCTCGTGCCGCACCGCGGTCAGCTTCGGCGTACCGGTCGACCCGGACGTGAAGACCGCGTAGCACACGTCGTCCCCGGTGACGGAAACGCCGGGGCGGGTCTCCGGGAGGTCCGCCAGGCCGCCGGGCGGGCGTCCGAGGTCGATGACCTCGACGGCCGCCGACTCGACCATCCCGGCCGTCGCCGGGGACGCCACGATCAGGACGAGATCGGGGATCTGCCCCAGCAGCAGCCAGAGCCTCTCCGCCGGGTAGGACGGGTCGAGCGGCACGTAGGCCGCGCCCGCCTTGAGCGTGCCGAGGACGGCGACGAGCATGTCCACCGAGTAGTCGAGGCAGACGCCGACCTTCGCGCCCCGGCCGTGTCCGCGCGCCCCGAGGAAATGGGCGAACCGGTTGGCCCGCGCGTCCAGCTCCGCGTACGTCACCCGCCGCTCGCCGCAGACGACCGCGACGGCGTCGGGGGCCGTCTCCGCGTGCGCCTCGAACCGGTGGTGGGGCACGGGCGCCGGGGGCAGCGGGACCTGCTTTCCCTGAAGGATCATCAGCTGGCTCCGATGTGACGGGCGGTCAGGCCGTGCGCCGGTCGGCGGCGTCGAGTACCCGCGTCGCCCACTGGTCGACGGAGAGGCCGTGCGCCGCCGCCACCTTCGAGTAGCAGTCGAGCTGGTGGTCGGACAGCTCGATGGTGAGCGTGACCTTCTGCTTCTCGGCCAGGCGCACCTCGGCCTTGCGCCGCTCGTCCCCGCCGTCCGCAGGGAGCTCCTTGCGGCGGCCTCCGCGCTCCTCGCCCTCCTCGCGGAGGGTGGGGCTCTGCTCGGCGAGGCTCTCGCGGACCGCCCTGCGCAGCTCGTTGCGCGACCACTTCTGCTCCTCGGCCTTGCGCAGCCAGTAGTCCTGCTCGGGCGGCGAAAGGCGCGTCACCTCGGCGTGGTGGGCGAAACTGAGGCCGTCCCGCCTGCGGTGGTGCTCGAACCGCCGCGCCACCCACGCGTAGTTGCGCAGGGTCTGGTAGTCGAGGCCCGTCCGGTCGATCGCCTCCCGGTAGCGGCGCCATCCGTACGCCGACTCCCCGAAGATCAGCCAGTCGGCGAGCCACCAGGCCGAGGAGTTCGCCAGCTCGCGCAGGTTGGTGCCGATCTGCTCCCAGGACCGCTCCGGCAGGTTCTGCGCGAAGACCATCCCCGACTTGCGCGCCGTCGCCTGCTTCCCCACGAAGGGCAGGACCACGTCGCGCTGCGCGGCCTCCCCGCCGATCGCCGCCGGCGCGGCCTTGTAACCGTTCGTCGTACTCACAGCTCCCCTTCGGTCAGCCTGTTCATGTACTCCGCGACCTCCCGCTGCCGCCCGGCCCCCTCCCGGGCGAAGTGGCGGCACACCCGGTCCCGCGTCTCGGCGCTCTGCTCCTGGCTGAGCTTGAAGATCGCCTCGGCCCGGGTGACGGTGAACCGGAACGCGCCCACCCCGGGCAGGATCCGGCGGAAATGGCCGATCGACCCGGTCATGTCCCAGTCGCGTCCGAAGTCGCCCTCCAGGACCCGGACGGTGGAGCGCACCACGGACAGCGTCTCCTCGTCGGAGTCGATCGTGTCGATCACGCCGCGCAGTTGCGCGGCCGTGTAGTTCCAGGTCGGCGCGGACGGAGTGACCGGGTACAGCGTCGGCGAGACGTACGCGTGCGGGCCCGCGAAGCTCAGCACCCCGGGCGTGCCGGAACGCAGCGCCTTCCACTGGGGGTTGGCCCGGTTCATGTGGCCGAGCAGCGTCGCCCCGGCAAGGTCCGCGGACCCGTCGGCGGGCAGCCGGTCCGGGATGACCGGCAGGTGCGTGGCGTACGGGCCCTCGGCGTCGTCGCCGTTGGTCATCAGCAGGGCCAGCGGGTTCCGCCGCATCAACTCGACGGTCCACCGGACGTCGGGCTCCCGGTACATAGCGGGCACGAACATCGCGATCCACTCCTCCGCAGCATCCGGTCCGCGTCAGTCCGCGGCCATGGCCTCCCGGAGGCTCCGCGGGCGCATGTCGGTCCAGTGCTTCTCGACGTACTCCAGGCACTCGGCTCTGGACGTCTCACCGAAGACCTCCCGCCAGCCCGCGGGGACGGCGGCGAACGCCGGCCACAGGGAGTGCTGGTCCTCGTCGTTGACCACGACGAAGAAGCGGCCGGCCTCGTCGTCGAAGGGGTTCGTGCTCATGGCGACCGTCCTTGGCGTTGCGACGCGATGCGGAATCGGGAGACCGCCCGGGCAGGCGGCATCCATAAACGTCGAGCGGTGACTGGGGATGGGAATTCAGCCGGGCCGTTATGGGCTTGCCATTTCGGCGGTGTCCCGTCGACAGGACACCCGGCGGCCGCGCCGGCCCGGTAAAGCTGTCGCCACCGTACGACTCGCCCTCGAATGCCACAAGGGGCGGGCAAGCGGGCGGCGGATGGCCGGCGGACGGCCGTCTACCGACCCTTTACCTCACCGATGTTCTGTGTAAGCATGACCGGACCAGCAGCATCAGGACATGCTCCCTCGAATGCGAATTCAGCCATTCTTCCGGCCAAATTCACGTTCGCGCGGCGGCGCCGGACGGTCTCAGTCGATGACGATTCCGTCGCGGCGCGCCTCGCGGTAGAGGTCGACGCGGGTCGTCGCCTCCCGCCCCAGCCGGGAGTACTTCTCCCGGGCGCGTTCCAAGTACTGCTTGACCGTGTGCTCGCTGATGCCCATCTGGCGGGCGACGCCCGCGCGGGTGAGGCCGCCGAGCCACAGGCGCATCGTCCGCAGCTCCTGCTCGGAGAACCGGGGCGTGCCGTTGAGGCTCTCGTTCGCGGCGAGCATGGCGCCGGCCTGGGACGGGGTGGTGTACCTCCCGCCGGCGGCCACCGTCAGTATCGCCTCGATGAGGTGGGCCCGGCCCTCGTTGGAGTCCTTGGTGATGTAGGCGCGGGCACCGGCCAGCTCGGCGTGGTGGATGACGTCCGGCTCGGTGTGCTGGGAGAACACCACGATCTTGCGGCCCGCGGCCGCGAGCTCGGCGATGCGGTCGAAGACGAGCTCCCCGTCGATGCGCAGGTCGACCACCAGGACGTCGGCCGCCGCGGCCGGGCCGGTGTCCACGTCGGCCAGGTCGGGCCCGACATGGACGATCTCGACGCGCCGCCCCGCGTCCTCCGCGACCCACGTCCTGATCCCCGTCAGCACGACGTCCTGGTCGTCGATGACCGCGATGGTCACGGTCTGGCCCATCGAGCCTCCACCCACAGCTGGTCCCCGTCATGATCGATCGTGAGGTCGACGCCGGCGGTCCCCGCGTCCCCGGCGGCCGCGTCCCCGGCGGCCGCGTCGCGGGTGAGGTCGCCGGCGCCCGGGTCGTCGGTGAGGACCGAGACGCTCACCTGGTCGGCGGCCGTCGAGACGACGGTGATCCGCGTGTGCGCCCGCGTCCTCGCCAGCACGGTGAGCGGCACCTCGGCGAGCGCCGCGGCGGTCCCCTGGTCCAGCGGCGGCGACTCCCCGACCAGGGTCAGGTCGACCACCACACCGCGGCGCAGCGCCTCGTCCACGCCCGGCTGGAGGAGCCGCAGCAGCGGATCCGGAATGTCCTCGTGCTCGGCCAGCAGCTGCCGGAGCATGGCCTCGGCGGTGGCGCAGCGGTGCCGCAGCGACGGATCGGACGGATCGGCGCTGCCGTCGGCCAGCCCGCGCAGGACGGGCGTGACGAGCCGGCCCGCCTCCCGGTAGCGGTCCCGCCGCGCCGCCGAGACCTCCGCGATGATCATCTCCCGGGTGGCCATCTCCCACCGGTCGGCCGCCGCCGCGGCCGCCACCCCGCCGCTGAACCGGAACACGCGCGCGCCGCCGACCATCGTGAGCTGGATGCTGGCCGACGCGTACAGCAGGACGACGAACCCCGCGATCACGTGCCGGTTCAGGTCGCCCGTGGACACCAGCCCGGCGAGGACGGCGCCCGCGTTCGCGGCCAGCAGCGCGATGAGCTCCCGTACCGGGCGGTGCATGAGCAGCAGCACGCCGATCAGCCCGACCGTCGCCCACGCCCAGTTGATCTTCAGCTGCTCGCCCGGCGGGCAGTTGGCCGCCATCGCCACCCCCGTCGCCAGGTCCGCCACGGCGAGGACCACCGTCCAGCCGCGGCGGCCCGTCCTGCGGAGCAGGAGGACCGACGCCGCCGCGACGAGCAGGCACTGCGCCGCCCAGAGCGCGGCGGCCAGCCGGAACGAGCGGTAGTAGTCCATGTAGGTGAGCAGGGCCGTGCCCGCTCCGCCGACCTGCCAGAGCGCCACCGTGACCACCAGGGCCACGTCGAACGCCCGGTTGAACGGCACGGCGAACGACTCCCGCGTGGAAGCCTCAGCCATGTGGCCACCGCAGCGTGATCTCGGTCCCGGCGCCGGGCCGGGAGGTCACCGTGGCCCGGCCGCCGACCGTGGTCATGCGCTCGACGATCGAGTGCCTGATGCCCAGCCGGCCGTCCTGGACGTCGCCCGGCGCGAATCCCCGGCCCTCGTCGGAGACGGTGACCGTCACCGAGCCGTCGCCGTCGTGGCGTTCGGCCCGCACGCGCGCCCGGGAGACCCCGGCGTGGCGGTCGACGTTGCGCAACGCCTCCCCCACTCCGCCGGTGATCGCCGCCGCGACCGGCGCGGGGACCTCCAACCCGGCGCCGCCGGGCACGGCGACGAGATCGACGGCGACCGGCACGGACAGGTGGGCGGTCAGGTCCAGCAGGTGCTCCACCAGGTCGACCGGCTCCGCGGGGGCGTCGACCCAGCCGCCGGAGAATTTCTCCATGACCTCCAGCGCCCTGCGGGCGTCCCGGCGCAGGGCGGGCGAATCCGTCGGCACGGCGCCCGAGGCGACCATGCTGAGCGTCGACAGCACCGAGTCGTGCACCTGGAACCGGTGAAGGCGCTCATCGGACCGGCGGGCGGCCGCCAGCATCGCCCGGCGCCGCTCCCGGTCGCGCACCGCCACGATCACGTCGGCCCGCCGGCCGCCGCGGCGCAGCAGCCACATGATCACGCTCAGCGCCGTGACCTGGACGATCAGGGTGCGGACCTGGCTGGTCTCCGCCGGGACGCCGACCACGTAGGCGGCGATGACCGCGGCTCCCAGCAGCATCCCGGTCACCTGGCCGGCCGACAGCAACGCCACGAAGACCGCCGTCCCCGCCAGCATGATGGCCCACGTGGTCTCGTCGATGACCGACGAGACGGGGACGACCCACGGCTGGAGCAGCATGACCAGCGCCACCACGGCGGAGTCACCGATCAGGAGAGGGAGCCCCAGGCCGTACCGGGTCGCCGCCACGGCGAAGAACACGGCCCACAGGACGAGGCCGCCGAGCACCACGGGCTGCCAGAGCCGGGACACCCCGTCGTCGGCGTCGTCGACCAGCGCCGCGACGACCACCACCGCGACCGCGCCGCAGCGGAGCGCGACCGCGAATCCGCGGACCGCGTAAGCCAGCGCGTATTCGGAAGGGCCGGGTCCGGAACGGACCGGCCCGTCACCCCGTGTCACATGATTGGTACGGTCAGCGCCCTCGCTTCCGAAAGGTAATGTCGTCTCGGGCATGTGGAGCAGTATTGCGCGGTCCCCGTCACACTCGTAAGACGGGACCAAATATGATCATGAGGAACGGCACTTCTCAGGGTCACAGGGCAATTACGCTGGCGCATTCGCGGGGCCCTACCTCGGCGAATGAACCACCACCGCGCCCAGGAGGCGACGTGACCGAAAGTGGCCTGCGGACGGCTTTGACGTCCTGTCGACATGGCGACTAACGGCTCGTACCCGTAGTGGTCATTGTCCGTTCATGACAAATTATTGATGTGTCATGCATGTTACGGCCGCCCTTCACTCTGTAAGGCCCGGCCACGAACGCCGACCCGTCGCACAGGGGTCGTCTCCGGCCGTGGCGCGGGGTGGGAGCCGGGCCGAGGACGGTGGCCGCTCGGTCTTGGGGACGCCCTCCAGGGCTCACCGGGCGAGGCCGTTGCGAAGCCAACGATTCCCACCAGTCTCAGCCCACGGCATCGGGCCGCAGATCGGTGCGCGCTCTTTCGCCGCAGCGGAGTGCGAAGGCGCGGCCATTGGTCTCCCAATGGCGGTGAAGCCGCTGGTCGGGCTTTTCAGTGCATCAAAGAAAAGTGCAGCGATGTGATCTCCGATTGCCTTGATCGAGCCGATCGGATAAACCCGAGATACTATGCGCATTGATGGGACGTGGCAGTTGACCATCGACACACCGCTCGTCAGGGAGCTGCAAGTAAAGCTGTATCTAGAAAGCGATGGCAATTCCGTGGCCGGACGCCTTGCCGACGACACGGAAACGTTCGCGGGAAAGGTCGTCCAGGGCGTCGTTGACGGTGACCGGTTCAGCCTCAAGATCAGGCTTCTCCGGCCGGTGCCGAGCGCGCTCAGGTTCACCGGGACGTTCGACGGCGATTTCATGGAGGGCAGCGTCCGCGTGCGCTTCTTCGGCGGTTTCAAGGCGAGGGCGAGGAGGGTCGCCTGACCCCGTCCGGGTGTCCGCGCCGGCCTCCGGGGCCCGTCGGCGGCGCACGGGACTCTCGCCGCCTGGAGGCCGGCGGAACGATCGATGGGGAAGACTATTCGGCGATCTTCGTCCGGGTGGACCAGGTGAAGACGGGCACCTGCCCGCGGTCACCCGACTGCGCGCGCTCATAGTGGTCATATCCACCGCTGCGCTGGACCTTCAGCTTTCCGTCGGCCACCGCCGACGCGGGCACGGCCACCCGGGTGGGCGCGCCGGACGGGCCGCCCACGAGCTCGACGTCGACGAACTCCGCGCCACTGCCGGGCTCTCCTGAGATGTCCACGCGAATTCCCTCCATTCTGCGTCCGAATCATCGGACGACGGGACCACGCATCCGAATCCCGCCATCTGACCGGCACTCCAGATACTAAGAAGGGAGAGAATGGCCGGACCACCCCCGGCGGAAGTCATTTCCGGTATTCCGGGGCGGGCTTCCGTGTCCTGCCGGCGGGACAGGGGGCGGGTCCGGTGGGCACGGTGGCTCCCGCGCTTCGGCCGCGCGACCATCTCAGTGGGCCCTCATCCCTCCAGTGCCCGCGCGGCCGCGCTGTCCAGCGTGGTCAGCACCCATTGCTGCAGGTCCGTGCCCGATTGCTCCGCAGCCATGTGCCAGCGCCGCAGGTGGCTGCCGGGCACCGCAAGCCGCCGCGTGTCCTCGGCTCTCGCGCCCTCCCGGCTCTCGCCCGGGCGGGCGAGCCGGATGCCCTCCCGCAGCTGCTTGGTGGTCCATTTCGCCTTCTCGGCGCGGTCGAGCCACCTGTCCTGCTCCTCGACCGGCAGCGACGCGACCTCGGCGTGATGCTGGAAGCTCAGCGCGGGGCGCCGGCGGCAGAACTCGAACCGCCGTGCGACCCAGGCATAATTGCGTAACGTCTGATATTGCAGCCCCGCCGCGAGGATCCCGTGCTCGTACCGGTCGTGGTAGTGCTCCTTGCCGTATACGAGCCAGTCGCCGAGCCACCAGGCCGACGAGTTCACGATTCCGGAGAGCTGGCGGCCGGCGTGCTCCCAGTCCTCGAAGGCCAGCTCGGCCGGTATCTGCAGGCCCACCGCCGTCGTGAGCACCTCGCCGCGACGCTGCTCGGCGGAAACGGCACCACGTCGCGCCGACTGCGCCCTCCTCCGGCGGAGGACGGTCCTCATCTGATCGGTATCGCCGGCCCGGTTCACCATGTCTCTCCTTTCGGACGGGCTGGGCATGAATAATGACCGGGAAGATCCGCACAGAGCAGCAACCGCTCGCAAAGCGGCGCCATGCATTCGGTGAACGTCGGCCGATGAACCGTGCGACGAGTGGGAGACCCGGCACGGCTCACGCGGCGGCCTTCAAGCCGCCCTCATCCCCCGAACACTCATTCCATCGTCCGCGGTGGGACGGAACACGACCGCCGGGCGATCCCCGCATCGCCGGGGAGCCGAACCGTCACCCTGTGCGATCAGTGCATCGTTCCAGGTAACGGATCCGGCAGCTGGTCTCGGGAGCCGATAGACCGCAGACACTCTGGGCACACCTTCCACTGGGACTCACCGTGCCGCCATCGCCACGACAGGTTCGCCGAGGCACTCGTCGAACCGGCCCCCGCACCGTCCCCGTCGGCCATGGCCTTCATCTCAGTTAGCACGATTCTCACCCGAGGCGCGTCCACTGTCACGTCCGCCGTGCGGGGGTCATAATCATCTCCAGCAAAAAGGTTAATGGTCCTACATATCTTCGATCAGCGAAGCTACCAGCGCGTACGGTAGGTCCGGAGAGCAATTCCGCATTGCCCGCCGGACCTTGGAGCGGCGTTGTCAGTGGTGCCGTGAAGTATGTGCCGGAGACCGACACGTCAGGCGAGAGGGCGATCATGGCGCTGGTGACGAACCAGAAGGTGCTCGACCACGAGTTCCTCACCGGGATGTACGACGACGGGTACTTCCCCGATCACCTCGTCGACAAGGGCAGAGCGATCTTGCTGGCTCTCTGCGGGCGGATCGAGACCGACCGGCCCGCCGATCTGGCGGCGCTCTACTCGCTGACGCACGCCGCGACCGAGGAGTTCAACGCCCTGCAGGCGGAGTTCGACGAGGCCGGCAGCGAGATCGAGACGGTCGCCCGCGATGTGATCGGCGAGGAGTTCTGGTTCGTGGCCACCGCCTACGGCTTCGACGGGGCCGACATCGAGGAGTTGATCGCCACCCGGGACTGGTGAGACCACCGCCCTCGCGCCGGACCCCGGTCTTTCACCGTGACCACGTCCGGTTGTGAGACTTCCTCGGATTCGGTGATCGTGGTTCCATGAGTACCGAGCAAGCGTTTGGGACTGAAGCGCAGCGCTGAGCGAGGGAGTACCGAATGGCCCCGCGGATTCTCCGGAGGTTATGGCTGCCCCTTGCGGCCGCCGCCGTGCTGGTTCTCAGCCTGCTGCAGGCGGCGCAGGCGCACATCGAGCGGCCGTCGTACTGGCCGTCTCCCGGTCCCGACTGCTCCGTCAGCCCGTGCGCGGGCGGGACGGTGCCGACACCGCGGAGCCTGGCGTCGGCCGTCGAGACCGTCCCGGGGAGCACGACCCGCGTGGTGTGCCGGCCTGATTCGCTGGAACTGCTGGACGCCTCGATCAAACGGGCACTGAAGTCGGGCTACAACGTCCGCCCACACGACCACCGGACGCTCAGCACCACCCAGGCGCGGGAGCTGAAGCGGGTCAACCAGGCGTTGTTCGACCGGTGCCGGTACAGCGAGATCCAGCCCGCAGTGACCGATTCGCGGAACAACGGCCGGGTCGTGGTGCTGCCGGGCGTCTACACCGAGCCCACGGCGCGCCAGAAGCCGACCCACGATCCCGCGTGCGACCAGTACAAGCTGAGCACGGGCGCGTACTCCTACCTCGGCGAGTACACCTGCCAGAACGACGCCAACCTGATCGCCGTGCTCGGCCGGGCCCCCGGCGCCGGCCAGGACCCGGACCCGCCGCTCGTCGACCGGCACGGCATCCCCAACCGGGGCGCGTGCGTCCGCTGCAACCTCCAGCTCGAAGGTTCGGGAGTGAGCGCCGACGACGTGGTCGTGGACGCCGGTGACCCGTCGTCCGGCAACAGCGGCCCGCGCAACTCGGTGAAGGACGTGGGCATCCGCACCGACCGCGCCGACGGCTTCGTGCTGCGGAACATGACCGTCCGGCACGCCAACGAGCACGACATCTACGTGCTGGAGAGCAACGGGTACCTGCTGGACAGCTTCAAGACCTTCTACGCGGGCGAGTACGGCGTGCTCACCTTCGTCGAGGACCACGGCGTGATCCAGAACTGCGAGGCGGCCGGCAACGGCGACTCCGGCCTGTATCCCGGGTCGGGTGCGAAGACCGGGGCCGGACGCGACGAGCGCGTCTACCCGACCGCGCGCTACAGCCAGGAGATCCGCTACTGCGACTCGCACCACAACACCAGCGGCTACTCCGGCACCGACGGCAGCGCCACCTGGGTGCACCACAACAACTTCTACGACAACGCCCTCGGCTTCACCACCGACGTGTTCACCGCCGCCGGGCATCCCGGCTTCCCGCAGCAGGGCGACCTCGTCGAGAACAACGACTTCTTCTCCAACAACTTCAACCCGTACCTGGCGGACAGCGACGTGGTGCCGACCGTCCCGGTCCCGGTGGGGACCGGGATGTGGATCGCCGGCGGTGACGACAACGTCGTCCGGAACAACGAGTTCCGCGACAACTGGCGGCGCGGGGCGATGCTCTTCGCCGTCCCGGACGCGTTCGTCTGCGCCGACCAGCCCATGACGGGCTGCGACCCGCTGAAGCTGTCGACCTCGCACCGCAACCAGTTCCACGGCAACCGGATGACGGGCAACGGCCAGGACTTCTGGTGGGACGCCTTCCCCGGCAATACCGGCAACTGCTGGTACTCCAACGGCACCGTCACCACCTCGCCCCGCAACCTGCCGGACTGCCTGAACGGCAAGGCGCCCTTCCTCAGCTTCGGGTTCGGCAACCTGGGCAACGAACTCGAACTGCTCACCTGCATGGCGAACCTGAAGCCCGGCGGCCCATGCCCCTGGTTCACCACGCCCAAGGCCACCGCCCCGGCCGCGTACCGAACGGCACCGGTCGGCGACCACCCGCACCCCGAGACGAGCGAACTCGACGACGCGATGCTCGCCGCGATGACCTGCCATTCCTGGCAGGAGATGACGACCGAGCAGCAGGACCACATGCTGGCCAAGATGGCGGTGTTCATGGGCGGCCAGATCGACCATCCGGGGGCGCGCGGCACCACGCTGACCAACAAGAACGCGACGAGCATGCTCAACAACGCCTGCGGACTGCCCTTCGCGGAGCCGTTCAAGCTCTACAAGCTCTACGCCCGAGCGGCGGCCTTCCCGCTACAACTCCCGTAACACCTCAAAGAGACCGACCCCAGGAGCCGCCGGGCCATCGCCCGGCGGCGACGGGGCGTGGCCTGCCGTCGCGGTGCTTCTTCCCACCGGGCAAGACTGCGTCCCCTGCTTGAATGCATATACGTGTTCATTTGAAGTGGAGGTGGGCGTGCGGCCGCTGCAGCCGGGGGATCCCGCATGGGTCGGCCAGTACCAGATCCTCGCCCGGCTCGGTGCGGGCGGGATGGGGGTCGTCTATCTCGCCCGGTCGCCGGGCGCCCGGCTGGCCGCGCTCAAGCTCATCCGGCGGGAGTTCGCCGAAGGCTCGGCCTTCCGGGAGCGGTTTCGCCGCGAGATCGCCGCGGCGAGCAAGGTGAGCGGGCTCTACACGGCCCCGGTGCTGGACTCCGACGCCGACGCGCCGCAGCCCTGGTTCGCCGCCGGCTACGTCCCCGCGCCCACGCTGGGCGAGGCCGTCGCGAGCGTCGGGACGCTGCCGGAGTCCGCCGTCCGGACGCTGGGCGCGGGACTGGCGGAAGCGCTGCAGGCGATCCACGGGGTCGGCCTGGTGCACCGCGATCTCAAGCCCGGCAACATCCTGCTGGCCGAGGACGGCCCGAAGATCATCGACTTCGGGATCGCCAAGGCCGCGGACGCGACGCAGCTCACCGGCACGGGCGCCATGATCGGCACGCTGGCCTACATGGCTCCCGAGCAGATCGCCGAAGGCAAGGACGCCGGGCCCGCGGCGGACGTGTTCTCGCTGGCGGGTGTGCTGGTCTACGCGGCCACGGGTGCCAAACCGTTCGGCGAGCGGGACCCGGCCACGGTGCTCTACGAGGTCATGTACGAAGAGCCGTGCCTCGACGGCGTCCCCGCGTCACTGCGGGACTTGCTCGCCGCCTGCCTGGCCAAGGAGCCGGCCGGACGTCCCACGCTGGAGTCCGTGCTCGCCGCGCTGACCCCCGCCGATCCCCGGGCGTTGAACTCACCCGCGCTGCGCCGCGAGGTGGCGGTCAGGGAGGCCGAGGCGACCAGGGTGGCGTCGGAGCCGGTCACGGCACCCCCACCGACACCGCGGGTCGATGACACGGAGGCGGGCAAGGCCGGACGGCGCCGGTTCCTGGGACTGGCCGCCGCCGTCGCCGTGGCCGGCATCGGCGCGGGGGCGGCGGGCTGGGCGGTGACCCGCGGAGGCTCCGAGCCCGCCAAGCCCGCTCCCCGCGCGACCGCCCTCGCCACGGCGCCCCCGCCCGCGTGGACGTTCACCCCGCCTCGGCCCGTCAGCGGGACGTCGATGGTGCTGCTGGCGGGCGGCGTCGTGCTGTGGGGCGGCGAACAGGAGATGTACGGGGTGGATGCCGGCTCGGGGCGGCAGCTGTGGACGAAGGACAAGGCCAACGCCGTGTATTCGGACGACGTCGCCCCCGGATCGGCGTTCGTCGTCCTCGGCGGCGTGGTCGGCGACATTGAGGACCAGTTGATCACTCTGATCGACGCCCCGACCGGCAGGACCACGAACCTCCCCACGCCCGCCGGCGTCGTCCCCTCTTCCGTCATCGGCGTGGTCGGCGACACGATCCTCGTGCGTTCGCGGACGGACGTATGGGCGCTCGACCTGACCAGCGGCAAGATCCGGTGGGATCTCTCCACTGACGGGTCGTTCTCCGGAGCCGTCGACCAGACCAGCCTCTACCTCAGCACTGACCCTTCCCTCACCGCCCTCGACGCCGTCACCGGCCGCAAGCGCTGGGTCCACACCTGGCCCAGGAGCGGCGGCACCCGGGACGGGTCAAGCCTGGACATCGCGGTCGCCGGTGGACGATTGTTCGGCAACTTCGGCGATACCGTCCAGGCGGTCGACACCGCCACCGGAAGGCCCGTGTGGTCGCGAAACACCGACGTGCAATTCGACACCGTCATTCCCGCAGGCGCTAACGCGATCTTCAAGGAAGAGGTCCTCCACGCCTACGACCAGGCGACCGGCGACACCCGATGGACGCTGGTCGGTCCGGAACCGTTCAACAACGACCCGGGACACATCGCCGCGACCGGCGACCTCATCGCGACCGCCTTCAGCGACCCGTCAGGCCCGTCCAAGGGCATCTTGGTCGCCGGGGCCGACGGCCGAGCACTGTGGTCGCACTGGGGGCCGTCGGAGACACAGCGCGGTTGGGAAGTCGCGGTGTCCGGTTCGTCGGTCTTCGCGACCGACCACAAGCGGCTCTACCGCTTCCCGGTGACGCGGTGACGGCGGCGGCGCTGGAGCCCGGCGATCCCGATCGCATCGGGCGGTACCGCCTGCTGCGGCGCCTGGGCGAGGGCGGCATGGGGGTGGTCTACCTGGGCGCGTCCCCGGCGGGACGGGCGGTGGCCATCAAGGTCGTGCGGCCCGAGCTTGCCGGAGACCATGATTTCCGTGCCAGGTTCCGAAGCGAGGTCGAGGCCGCCCAGAAGGTCAGCGGCGCGTTCACCAGCCCGGTCGTCGAGGCGGAACCCGACGGCACCGTCCCGTGGCTGGCGATCGCGTACGTCAACGGCCTCAGCCTGAAGGAGACGATCGAGCGGTACGGGCCCATGCCCGAGCCGCTGCTGCGCACCCTGGGCGCCGGACTGGGCGAGGCCCTGATCGCGATCCACGCGGCGGGACTGCTGCACCGCGACCTCAAACCGGCCAACATCCTGCTCGCCAAGGACGGCCCCAAGGTCATCGACTTCGGCATCAGCAAGGCCGCCGACACCGCCACGCTCACCGCGGAGGGCCAGTTCATCGGCTCCCCCGGCTACATGTCCCCCGAGCAGATCCGCGGAACGCGGCTCACACCGGCCGCCGACGTGTTCGCCTACGGCGCCGTGCTGGCCTTCGCCGCCACCGGCCGCCCGCCGTTCGGCAAGGGCGCGGTCCCCACGATCATCCATAGGACCCTGCACGAAGAACCCGACCTGCGCGGCGTACCGGCCTCCCTGGCACAGCTGGTGACCGCCTGCCTCAGCCGGGACCCCGACCGGCGTCCGCCCGCGAAGCTGCTGCCGACGCTGCTGGCCGCCCAACCGGCCACGGCCGGCTGGCTCCCCGGCGACATGGGCGAGGAGCTGCGGCAGCGGGAGGACACCCTCGTCCTGGACCTGCGGACGCTCGCCAGGGCCCACACCCGGCGACGGCTGCTGATCGGCGGGGCCGCCGCCGCTGGACTGGCCGTCATCGGCGGCGGAACCGCCGCGGCACTGGCCGCGACCCAGGACGGGAAGGGGCATCGTCTCTCCCCGCCGAAGTTGCTGTGGCGAACCGCGATCGACGACGAGGACGACGTCACCCTCGACGTCCTTTCCCGCTCCATCATCTCGTCCGCCGACAGGGTCTTCGAGGACGAGGTCCGCTGCTACTCGCTGGCCACCGGACGGCAGATCTGGACCCGAGGCAACCAGACGCTCATCGGCCCGACGCTCATCTACACGATGGCCGGCTCCCGCATGGTCGCCATGGACGAGTCCCAGACGGTCAAGTGGACCTACAACGCACCCACGAAATACCGGTTCCCCGAACTCATGGTGTCGGCCGACAGGCTGCTGGCTCTGAGCGGGGATCGAACGATCACCGGCCTGGACCCCACCACCGGCCGCCGCCTCTGGATCCGCCAATGGCCGCAGGCGTCGTCCACCATCCTCCACGGCATCCAGGGACGCACCCTCCTCGGCCAGACGGCCAAGGAGAAAGGCGAGAACCAGTACCACGCACTCGACATCACCACGGGCGCCGTCCGATGGTCCAAGCCGCGCGAGACGATGCTCATGGTGCCGGGCGACGGTGACCTGATCTTCAGCAGTTCCTCCCACACCACTCTCGACGCGTTGTCGGTCGACACCGGCCAGAAGGTCTGGAGCGCCGACCTTCCCAACGCCGCAAAGGACCCGGACAACAAGGACGCGCTCTCCCTCAACGCGACCGTGGCCAATGGACTGGTCTACATGAACGGGCCGACCATCTACGCCTTGGACGCGGCCACCGGCCGACAGCGGTGGACCTACACGCCGGCCTCACCCGGCGGCCACGCCTTCCTACTCGACGGAAGACGCGCCTACATCCTGGACAGCCCGCATCTGGTCGCCCTCGATGCCCGCACAGGCAAGCGTCTCTGGTCCGTCAACACCCCCGCGTCCAAGACCGTCCCACTGATCGCCGCCGGCGGGCTGATCTGCACCGGCGTGGCAGGCACCACGAACTCGGGACTCTATGCGTGGGACGCCATGACCGGCGAAATCATCTGGAACTACCCCATGACAACCCCCGCCTCTACCGAGCAATGGGAATTCAGCACCAACGGCCGCATCCTCGCCGCCGCACACGGCAACGCACTCCTCGCCTTTCGCCTCGTCTGAACTAATGGCGGCCCAAGAGGCGAGTCAAACACCACCACAGTCGCAACGCCCCGCCCACACTGTGGCCCACCCTGCTTCGATGACAGGTGTCCATCCCGAACGGCGACCGCATGTGATCAAATGATGGCATGAACGCGATCTGGGGAAGCGTCGTCGCCGTGGTGGGCACACTGCTAGGCGTGCTGGTCTCTGCCATGACTCAGCGATGGAACTCCACCCGTTCCGAGCGCCTCACACGAGAGCGGCAGCTATGGGAGGAACAACTCACCGCGTTCAGCAGCTTCGCCGGCGCGCTCGTCGACTATCGCCGCGCCGAGTACGACCGTGCCCACAGAAGTTTGGACGCACCTGATTCCACTGCCCATCAGAACGCTCGCGAAGAATCCTATCGCGCACGCGCAACAGCCCAGCAGGAATTGTTCCGCGTTCAACTTCTGTCCGACAGTACTGGGCTGTTCCAATTGGCGGAGCAGGCTTTCGTCGCCACCGAGGAGATTCACGAAGCAGCCACCAAAGAAGAAGTGAAAAACAACGGCGAGCGGGCAAAGCAGGCACTCGCCGTCTTCGTTGAAGAGGCAGGCGGCCTGGTCCGCAGACCACATTGGCCGTCGGCCGGTGTGCAGGGCTAGACTCGTTGTGCGGATGGTTCACCCGCGCCCTGGCGGTGCGGGTGTCGCAAGAGGGAACCCGGTGAGAATCCGGGACTGCCCCGCAGCGGTGAGCGGGAACGACCGCCGTCATAGGCACTGGGCCCACGGTCTGGGAAGCGACGGCCAGTAGGACGCCCTACTCTGGTAGGAGCGACGCCCGCGAGTCCGAAGACCTGCCTCCGCCCGCGCGCCGGCCGGTGCGCGGTGGTCTGCGGCCTCGTGGGAGGGTCGGCGGCCGGCGCACACGCATGCATGGCGTGGGTCCGTCCCCTTCCGCAGCGCCGCCCGTGGCACAGCGAGGGAAGCCGCCATGAGAACCACGATCCTCGGATATCCCCGTATCGGGGCGAACCGTGAACTGAAGTCCGCCACCGAGGACTACTGGGCCGGACGCATCGACGCCTCCGCCCTGGAGAAGGCCGCCGCGGACCTGCGCGGCTCCGTGTGGAGGGAACTGCACGACGCGGGCCTGGACATGGTCCCGTCCAACACGTTCTCGTACTACGACCAGGTTCTCGACACCAGCGTGCTGGTCGACGCGGTACCCGACCGCTACCGGCACCTGGACGGGCTGGACCGGTACTTCGCCATGGCGCGCGGCGTCCAGGACGTCCCGGCGCTGGAGATGACCAAGTGGTTCGACACCAACTACCACTACATCGTCCCCGAACTCGGTCCGGACACCCGGTTCCGGCTGGCCGAGGGCGCCGACGCCAAGCCGCTGGCGGAGTATCGGCAGGCCAGGGCGCTGGCCATCGAGACGCGGCCGGTGCTCGTCGGCCCCCTCACGTACCTGCTGCTCGCCAAGTCCGCTCCGGGGGCGCCCGCGGGGTTCCGTCCGCTCGACCTGCTCGACGGGCTGGTGGACGTGTACGCGGAGCTGCTGGAGAGGCTGGCCGGGGCCGGCACCGATTGGGTGCAGTTGGACGAGCCCGTCCTGGTCGGTGACCGGACCGACGAGGAACTCGCCGCGCTCGAACGCGCCTACGCGCGGCTGGGCGGGCTGCCGGCCAGGCCGCGCCTGCTCGTCGCCACCTACTTCGGCACCGTCGGCGCCGACGCGCTGCGCGTTCTCGGCGGCACCCGCGTGGAGGCCGTCGGCCTCGACCTCGTCGCCGGGCCGCGCAACGTGGACGTGCTCGCCTCGATCGGCGGACTGCCGCGCAAGACCGTCGTCGCGGGCGTGGTGGACGGCCGCAACGTCTGGCGCGCCGACCCGCACCGCGCCAAGGCCGCCTACGCGGTGCTGCTGGGCCTGGCCGACCAGGTGATCGTGAGCACCTCCTGCTCACTGCAGCACGTCCCGATCGACCTGGACGCCGAGACCGGCCTCGATCCGGCGGTGCGGGAACGGCTGGCGTTCGCGCGGCAGAAGGTCGCCGAGGTCGTCGCACTCGGCGAGGCGCTGCGCCTGGAGAAGCCTCCCGCCGACGCTCGGACGCAGGCTCCTTCGCCGGACGTCGACGACGGCGTCCGGGCCCGCGTGGCCACGCTCGCCGACGCTCGCCGCGGTGGCCGCGCCACCCGGTTCACCGCCCAGCGGGACGCGCTGAAGCTGCCCGAGCTGGCGACGACCACGATCGGCTCCTTCCCGCAGACCTCCGCCATCCGCAAGGTCCGCGCCGACCACCGGGCGGGCCGTATCACCGACGACGCCTACGAAGCGGCGATGCGGGACGAGATCGCCCGGGTCATCGCGCTGCAGGAGGACCTCGGCCTCGACGTGCTCGTCCACGGCGAACCCGAACGCAACGACATGGTCCAGTACTTCGCCGAGCGGCTCGACGGCTACGCCGCCACCGAGCACGGATGGGTGCAGTCCTACGGCTCCCGGTACGTGCGGCCGCCGATCCTGCACGGCGACGTCGCCCGTCCCCGGCCGATGACCGTCGCATGGGCCGCCTACGCACAGTCGCTGACGGACAAGCCGGTCAAGGGCATGCTGACCGGCCCGGTCACCATGCTCGCCTGGTCGTTCGTCCGCGACGACCAGCCGCTCGCCGACACCGCCCGCCAGGTCGCCCTCGCGCTGCGCGACGAGATCGCCGATCTGGAGGCGGCCGCCATCCGGATCGTCCAGGTCGACGAACCCGCGCTGCGGGAACTGCTGCCCCTGCGCCGGGCCGACCACGCCGCCTACCTCCGCTGGGCCGTCGCCGCGTTCCGGCTGGCCACCTCAGGCGCCGCCGACACCACCCAGGTCCACACCCACATGTGCTACTCCGAGTTCGGCGAGATCATCGACGCGATCGGTGATCTGGACGCCGACGTCACCAGCGTCGAGGCCGCCCGCTCGCACATGGAACTGGTCGCCGACCTGCGCGCCGCCGGCTACGCCAACGGCATCGGCCCCGGCGTCTACGACATCCACTCTCCGCGCGTCCCGGCCGTCGAGGAGATCGAGGCGAACCTGCGCCGCGCGCTGCAGGCCGTCGAGCCCGCCAGGCTCTGGGTCAATCCCGACTGCGGCCTGAAGACCCGCGGCTACCCCGAGACCGAGGCGTCCCTGCGCAACATGGTCACCGCCGCCCACCGCGTCCGGAAGACCATTTCGGGCTGAGGCCGGACGTCCCGATGCCTCCGGCCGTGTGGGCCGCGCCCACGGCCCCGGGGCCAACGCCGCCCACGACAACAGGAACCGCACACGGAAACCCCGCCCCCCGGCCGGAGCGGAGGAGGTGAGG